>JANMEX010000473.1:0-4904 GCA_031377485.1 Phyllobacteriaceae bacterium | reverse complement strand
ATGCAGCGCCTCGATCAGATGATCAACACCTGCATGACCTCGATCAGTGAAGCCAAGCCGCATCGCCTCACTGTTTCCGGCGGCCAGTGGCTCAGCCTTTTGCGCACCATCGTTGATGGCTCCAGCGGCAAGCTCCTGCCCGGTTCCAAGTTCGTGCCCGTATCGGATTTGCTGGCCACTTCATCGGTCACCTTCAAGGGCAACATGTTCATCTGCGAAGGCATCGGCGACAATGCTACCCGCTACGGCACGGTCATTTCGATCAAGGACTACCCGACCGAAACTTATCCCGGCATTCTCGACCGGCTCAATCTGCCGTTTGACACAGTGGTCAGCCAAAGCTTTTCACCCATCGACAATGTCACGGCGCAAGGGAAAATCTCCCGCGTGCGCAAGCAGATGAAGGCCGCGGAAGACGCTGCCATTTCGCTCATGGCACAGCTTGAAGAGGCGGAAGATGATGTCGCCTCCGGACGCGTCATTTTCGGTGAGCATCATTGCTCGGTAGCGCTGTTTTGCGACAGCGAGAAGGAATTGTCCGAAGCCGTCGCCTATGTCACCCGCGCCATGCAGGATGCGGGCGCGGCCATCGTGCGCGAAGGCTTCGCCTCCCGCGCCGTCTATTTTGCCCAGCACCCCGGCAACTTTTCATACCGCACCCGCCCGGCAATGATCTCCTCGCAAAACTTTTCGCAGCTCTGCGCCATGCACGGGCTTTCCAAGGGCAACCCGCCGGAAAAATGCCCGTGGGGCGAAGCCGTCACCATCATTCCGACCGGGCGCGGCGAAACCTTCCGCTTCAATTTTCATCTCGCCGGAAAGCCCGGCGCCCGCACGGTCGGCCATTCGCTCATCCTTGGCCAGACCGGTTCCGGCAAGACGCTCGGCACTGCGTTTCTCCTCAGTCAGGCGCAGCGGCTCAATCCGCGCATCATCGTGTTTGACAAGGACAATGGTTTTGAAATGGCCATCCGCGCCATGGGCGGCACCTATTCGGCCGTGCGCATGGGCGAGGAAACCGGCTTCAATCCGATGCAGGCCGAGGCCGACGCGCGCGGTATCGCCTGGTTGTCCGATTGGCTGACAGCGCTTGCCGACACCGAAGGCAAGCAGCTCAATTCCATCCAGTTGCAAGCGCTCAATGATGCCGTGCAAGCCAATGCGCAGGCAGACAGTCGCCTGCAAAATTTCGAGCAATTCCGCAGCCAGCTGCGGGCCACCGATGATGATGGCGATCTTTATAACCGGCTGGGCCGCTGGGATGATACGGGCCAGTTCGGCTGGCTGTTCGGCGGCAAGGACAGGGACCCGCTGTCGTTTGATTCAAAGATCACAGCCTTTGATCTGACCGAAATTTTCGACAATGACCTCATCCGCACCGCCTGGTTATCCTACGTTTTCCGCCGGATCGAGCGGATGGTCGAGGATGAATACCCCACCCTTCTGGTGCTCGACGAGGCATGGAAGCTTCTGGATGATCCCTACTTCCAGACCCGCCTCAAAGACTGGATGCTGACGATGCGCAAAAAGAATGTCGCGGTCGTCCTTCTCACGCAGCGCGTTTCGCACATTACCAAAAGCGCGGCAGGTGATGCGATTTTGGAAAGCGCGGTTACGCGGCTGGTTTATCCAAGCGCCTACAACACCGAAGGTGAACTTGAGCCGCTCAACCTCACGCCCACCGAAAGCGCCTTCCTGCAGACCAGCAATGTCGACAATCACCTCGTCCTGCTCAAGTCCGGTCGCGACAGTGTTGTGCTTGATTTTTCGCTTTCTGCGCTTGGCACCGGCCTCGAGATTCTCGGCGGCGGGCGCGGCGAAAAGGCCGCAAAGGGATGGCGCGACAATCCCGATTTTCAAATGGAGATGTTGCAATGAAAAGAATTTTTATCCTCGCAGTCATGCTCGGCGCTTTGTCGGCATGCCAGACGATCCCGGTCGAACGCACCAACAATTGCACCTGCAACTGGAAGGGAACGGACGGCTGGGAACCCATTGGATCAATTGAAAAAGGAGCACTTGCATGAAACCGTTCGTGAGCACTTTCCGCAAATCCCTCATGGTCTCCGGCCTTGTCCTTGCCGCGGCATTCGGCCCTGCCCTGACAAGCGCCAATGCCCAGACCGCTTTGACCCCGCCGCCCGCGCCCACCGTGCCGGTAAAACCTGCCACGGCGCAGGAGACATATGATGCCAACGCCATCGAGCAGATCATGAATGTGGTGGCGTATTTCAAATTGATGCGCCAGTCGCTGGAAGACATGACAGCTGCCATCATCGAGTCAAAAGACATCACCAAGGCAGCGCTGACGGGCGATAAAAAAGCGATCCCGCTTTTCAACACCGGCGCAGAACTGGATGAGCGCACAGGCCCGACATTGGGTCTGTTCGAAACGGCAACCGCCGCCCGCACCGGCGGTGCCGTCGGCTCGCCGGAAATCATTGCCGCCATCGACGCATTCAAAAAGATCTACATGCTGGATGAAGCTTTCAAGCATGATCCCGATGTCATTGAGCAATCGGCCAAGGACGAAGAAGTCGCCACCCAAAGCCTGACCGCAACCGGCCTTGCCGCAGGCGCTTTTGCCGAGACCGGCTTCACCCACGCCAACACCAGCATGGCCCGTCTCGACACCTATATCAAAGCCATCGAAGACAGCCCGGACCTGAAAACCAGCGTTGATTTGAACACCCGCGTTCTTGTCGAAATCGCGCAGCAGAACAATGAAAACCTGCGCGCCATGTCGGCGCTGACCTCTCTTGCCGGAACCTTCTTCATGGCCAACGGCTACGAAGCCCCGCCCGCGCCGTGAACTTAAATATCTGACCTTGTAACCCGCAGCAAAAAAGGTGGAACCATCATGGGTGTGATCAGCACAGTTGTCGGACAAACGGAAACGATCTTGATCAATTATGTCGAGGCTGTTTTCACCTACGTGGCTCCGCCTTTGCAAACAACGTTGAAAGCTGCGGGAATCCTGTCGCTGATGTTCATCGCAATGAACCACATATTCCAGTTCAGGAACGTGAATTACTCGACCTATATCACCTGGGGAATTCGATACGTCTGTATTGTGTCATTGGCGACGATATGGGGAAATTTCCAGATATTTTATGATCTGTGTGTCAATATTCCTTTTGAATATATGAACGCTTTGATTCCCGCCGGCGCCAGCTACAATGGCGTTGTCGAAGCAAAAATGTATAATCCGGCCAATGTCACTGACATATACACAGCGCTTGATGAATTCAGACACGCGATATTTTATGTGGCAGACAACATAATACACGCTTTCAAGCTGCTCAAAGGAAGCACCTACAAGTATATTCCAGCAGCGATCCTTGTTTATATTATCGGGATAATTTTCACCGGCGCATCGATTGTCATTCTTCTGGTCGCCAAATTGGGCTTTGCCATCGCCATGGGCCTGGCGCCGCTCGCCATCGCTATGCTGCTGTTCCCGCAAACCAAGGGATATTTCGAATCCTGGCTGCGCTTTATGGGAGGGTTTGCCGTCGTTCCGCTGCTGCTCGCATCGCTGATGTCCGTGGTGATCACATTGGCCGTCAACATGCAGCGCGAAGATGACATCTTCAAAGGCTTCATGCCCTTTGTGCTGGTCTCATTGGCCGGATTGGTTCTGTTGTTCCAGATCCCCGCTTTGGCAAGTTCACTGGCTTCAACATCCATGCCGCAAATGGGTCCGGGTGCGATGGCAGGGGCGATTGGCTCGCTCGGCAAGACAGTGAGTGCGCCGTTCACAAAGGCATTGAACACGGCCAAATCAATCAACAACGTTCATAGCAAAGGCAAAGACATGCAGTATGTCGCCAAGAATGCTCGCGATAGCGGAGCCAAGGGTTCCGGCGCGGGCGCTGCCGTGCGCGACATGATGATGAGTTCGAATGCCCGTGCCAATCTGCGCGATGAACGGAAGGCATCAAAGATCCCGGGATACAAGGCATCCAGACAGAACGATTCCTCTGACACTCCCCAAAAGTCCGGGGCGTCAAAAAGCGGCGGTGGCTCAGTTCTGACGCCAGAGCAGATGGCTCGCAACAGATAATTTTCAAAGAAATCATTTTAAGAATATCGAATATTACAGGTGTATTTCATGACCTTTCAATCAACCCAGCACGCCTTTGAGGATGAAGTCTTTTTCACCCTTCGCCAGCAGCGCAACAATTGGGCGCGCACGGCAATTGCCGCGATTTGTGTGGCTGTTCTGTCGCTCGTTTGCCTGATCATCATTCTGCCTTTGAACGAGACCCAGCCCTTTGTGGTCATGGTCGACAAGACCACCGGCGAGGCGGAGAAGATTGTCCAGGTCCGCCCCGCAACGCTTGAGCAGCAGGATGCGGTGTTGCAGGCCGAGCTGGTTTCCTATGTCGTGGACCGCGAAACCTACGATCCATCCGACAACAAGACCCGCATCCCCGATGTCATGACGCGCTCGTTCAAGGACGCCGCCGAGACCCTGTCGCAAACCTGGAGCTCGTCCTCGCCTCAATATCCGCCGACCGTCTATGGCCCGGATACGCGCGTCACAGTGGTGGTCAAATCCATCTCCGTCACGCCGTCGACCGTCAAGGATGCGCCCAATCTTGCCCGTGTGCGCATCGTCAAGAACCGTGAGGAAAACGGGCGCAGCACTGTCAAGCGCAGCTACGTCGTCACTGTCGCCTACGCCTTCAAACCAGACCCTGAAGCCACCTTGCAAATGGTCTGGAAAAATCCCCTCGGCTTTACCGTCTCGAACTACCGTATCGATGCCGAGACCGCCGAGTAACAGGAGCATTGGCCTTATCTGAAGATTGGATAATATTATGAAACATTTGATTTATTCTTTGACTGTCGCCGGACTTCTTGTCTCCACCGCTATATGCACCGTCGCCCTGATCACC
>JANMEX010000462.1:0-5611 GCA_031377485.1 Phyllobacteriaceae bacterium | reverse complement strand
CTGTACCCGTCACGATTGGAAATCAAAGTGTGGACGGTTTCGTCTGGGTGCCAAACAAGGAGTATCGCAACTCGGCCATCGAGAGAGTTCGCGCCTCGCTAACTGAAGCGCAACTGGCGGAATACAAGCGCCTGCTTTACGTCGGCATGACCCGATCGGAAGATGTGTTGATTGTGTGTGGTTATGGCGGTTTGAAAACCTCCTCTGTTCCCACGTGGATTGACATGGTGAAGGCAGCGCTTTCAGGAATGGATGGTGCGTCTGAATTCCCGCACCCGGTTACCGATGAGCCGCATCTGGTTTTCCGCCTTGGAGAAACCATCTTTGAAGAAGGCGAAATCCATGACGCAGAGCTCGCGATTGTTCACGAAACCCCTGTATGGCTGACAGGCAAGCTGCCACCTGTTGTCTTGCCGCCGCGTCAACTTACACCTTCCGGCATTGGCCTTGCCATTGAAGAGAGTTTTGAGTGCAGCGCCAGATCGCCGGTGCTTGATCCGCAAGAAGGCAATCCGAGCGAAGCGATGAAACGCGGATCGGCGGTCCATCGACTTTTGGAAGTGCTGCCCGGCATCGATGCTGCGCTTCGCGAAGCAGCAGCCGAGCGTTACCTTTCACGCGCCCTGGGTGGAACATCTCATGATACGCGCCGTTTGCTCGATCAGGTATTCACTATATTGAATGATCCGCGCTTCAACCCGGTGTTTGCAAAGGGTTCGCGCGCAGAAGTTTCCATTGGCGGCACTGTCATGATCGGCGGCCAGGCGCGCGGCATCAGCGGCAAGATTGACCGGCTTGCCGTCACAAATGATCGCGTTCTTATCGTCGATTACAAAACCAACCGACCCGCGCCAAAGCGGCAAGCCGATGTTCAGCAGAGCCACTTGGCGCAATTGGCGCTTTACCGATCTGTGTTGCAGCCGCTTTACCCCGATAAACAAGTTGAGGCGGCACTTGTTTACACTGAAGGCCCGCATTTCATTCACCTTGACGCAGCAGCACTCAATACCGCGCTTGATGCGCTCAACGCTTCGTGAGACTGTTGTTCTTGAATGTGCTTTGAGTCGCTATTACTTGCACAAATGAACCAGTCATTGGAAAACAATCACTGGAAACAATTCACCGGAGATGTCCGGCCAGGAGAAAATATATGGCAACCGTGAAAGTCGACTCGGCAAATTTCAAATCAGAAGTCTTGGATTCCACGATCCCCGTGGTCGTTGATCTTTGGGCAGAATGGTGCGGTCCCTGCAAGATGATCGGCCCTTCGCTCGAAGAACTCTCGACCGAATATGCCGGCAAGGTGAAAATCGTCAAACTCAACATTGACGAAAATCCGGATCTTGGCGCCCAACTTGGGGTGCGTTCGATTCCGACGCTTTTGATGTTCAAGGACGGCAAGGCCGCTGACATGAAAGTCGGCGCTGCACCGAAGACCGTTTTGTCCAGCTGGATCAAGAACGCTGCTGCCTGAAATTATTTGAATTTCAAATATGCAAAAACCCGGCAGTGATGCCGGGTTTTTTGTTGGTCTGTGACAGGTTCAATAAGTGTAATACTGAACAGAGATGATTTCGCCGCGGTTGGTCACCTTGACCTGTGCGCCGCCGTGGCGGGTCTCTGCACGGTAGCCATAGACACGGCCTTCGCAATCAAAGGCGCGGACATGGCGGAAACCGTTTTCGCGGACAATCTGGCGGCCTTGCCGGCAGGAAATGCGGTAATCATCCTGTTGATCGTCGTTCCAGTGACCATTGCCCATACCCGGATCTAAGGGGACGCGCGGCGGCTGCGGTGTATCGACGACCACGACAACAGGCGGCACATGGCGCGGCGGGACAACAACAACCGGTGTGCGATGGTCGCGGCAGTTCGGGTCGCCGATAACGCAAATGGTGCGGTGGTCGCGCACTTCAGGGCCGCGGTGATCGCGTATGGTTTCGGCGTTGGCTGCGCCAAAAGTGGCGGTGAGTGCGAGGACGGCAAACAGTGACTTGATAGCAGACTTGTTCATGATCTTCTCCGTTTTGGGCTTTGCCCGTGTTCCCCAGCCGGTTTGTTCCGGTCTGTTGAGAAGAGATTGCATCCCTGCGTTTGAACCCAGTCCGAACGGCCTGTTCATTTTCGGTTCAAGCAGCAAACATTTGCGATAAAGGGTGTTCATGGATCAAAAAATTATCATCCGACCATTCCGCGACTCTGACGAAGCGCAGATTATTGCCATTGTGCGCGAATTGCAGGAGCATGAGCTCCAGTTCTATGACCGGCTTAAACCGTCTGCCGAGATCGGTCCTTGGTACGTCGATTGGATTCGCGAAGACAATGAGCGCAATCAAGGGCATTTTCTGGTCGCGGACCTGGATGGGCATGTTGTTGGCTATGCCACGCTTAACCCGTCGCTCAATTCCGAAGAAAGCCGCGAAGAGGTGTTTTACGAATATGCCCATGTCGGCGATCTTGCCGTGCTGAAATCACACCGCAACCGTGGCATTGGAAATCTCCTGCTCACCGCGTGTGAAAAGCTGGCAAGGCAAGCGGGGCGCAAATGGCTGCGCCTTGGCGTGCACGCAGGCAATGTGGATGCGCGACGGTTTTATGAGCGGTTTCGGCTGAAAGAGCGGTTTCTCACCTTGGAGAAGCCTCTGGACTAATCTGGAACAAGCAGTCTGGTTTACACAGTTTTGCGTAGACGTTTGATATGCCATCAAACTCGGAAATACTCACTCCGGCGGCGTGCCGTTTTCTGCCAGCACTTGCCCGGCAAGATATAGCGACCCGCCGATCAAGATGCGCGGCGCAGATTCCTTGACGTCCCAATCATCACCGAGCAGTTTCAGGGCGTTTTCCACAGAGGCTACCGGTTCAGCCGAGAGACCGGCATCTTCGGCCATCAGCGCGAGTTTTTCCGGCGGCACGCCCGCTTCGCTCATGGCGACGGGCACTGTGAAGACATGGCGGACCATATCGTGGAACGCCTTGAAATAGCCGGTGGCGTCCTTGGTGTTGATCATCCCGATGATCATGAACAGCGGACGCTCGACCTTGTCCTCGCGTTCGGCCAAGGCTTCGGCAATGACAGCGCCGGCACCGGGATTATGACCGCCGTCAAGCCAGATTTCCGAACCCTTCGGGGCAAAGCCGATCAGGCGGCCCTTGTCGAGCTTTTGCATGCGGGCAGGCCATTCGACGTTCAACATCGCGCGTTCGGCGACCTCATTTGTGTGCGGGAAACCTGCGTCCTTGATGGCGCGTATGGCGGCGGCGGCATTGGCCAACTGGTGACGCCCGGGAAGGCGCGGCAGCGGAAGATCAAGCAAACCGTCCTCATCTTCATAAACCATGCGACCATGCTCCTGGCGGGCATGAAAATCCTGACCGTAAACCGCCATCGGGCAGCGCAGCCGCGCAGCTGTGTCAATCAGCACCTCGCGCGCAGCCTCTTCGGTCTGTGCGCCGATGACGACCGGGCACCCCTTTTTGATGATCCCGGCCTTTTCAGCGGCAATCAGTTCGACGCGATCGCCGAGATAGGCTTCATGGTCCAGCGAGATTGGCATGATCAGTGTCACGGCAGGCTTTTCGATGACATTGGTCGCGTCATACCGGCCACCGAGGCCAACTTCCATCACGCAGGCATCCGCCGGATTTTCCGAGAACAGTACGAAGCCGACAGCGGTCAGAATTTCAAAAACCGTGATCTTCTGACCGCCATTGGCATCGGCCACACGCCGGACCGCGTCAGCAAATGTCTGGTCATCAACCAATTGCCCGCCAGAACCTTTGCGGCCCATGCGGTAGCGTTCGTGCCATCGCACCAGGTGCGGCGATGTGTGCACATGGACCGCATGTCCGGACGCCTCGAGAAGCGCCCTCGAAAAGGCGGAGGCAGAGCCTTTTCCATTGGTTCCGGCGATATGAATGACCGGCGGCAGTTTGCGCTGCGGATTGCCAAGCGTCGCCAGCAAGCCGGTAATCCGATCCAGCGAGAGGTCAAATCCCTTCGGGTGAAGGGACAACAGTCTCTTTATTTCCTGCTCTGCAGTGAGGAGCGCAGTCATTGAAACAATCCCGAGATGCGAATGCTGTTTTTCCAAGTACCCTTCATGGTTTTTGGCAGCAAGTTTACGCGACAGCCGGAAGCTGTTCGCGTTCCGGCGCGGGCTTTTTCATGAGGATGTGAAGGAGGCTCGAAATGGTCGGGCGCAAATCCTTGCGGGCGATAACCTGATCGACCATGCCATGCTCCATCAGATATTCGGAGCGCTGAAAGCCTTCCGGCAGTTTCTCACGGATGGTCTGCTCGATCACCCGCTGTCCGGCAAAGCCGATGAGCGCGCCCGGTTCAGCCAGATGCACATCACCCAGCATCGCGTATGAGGCTGTAACGCCGCCTGTCGTCGGGTTGGTCAGCACCACGATGTAGGGAAGGCCCGCCTCTTTCAAAAGGTTCACCGCGACGGTAGTGCGCGGCAGTTGCATCAGTGAAATGATGCCTTCCTGCATGCGGGCGCCGCCGGAGGCAACAAAGAGGACCAATGGACGCTTCTGCGCAACGGCAGTCTCAAAGCCCTTGATGATCGCTTCACCGGCAGCAGCGCCGAGCGAGCCGCCCATGAACGAAAATTCCTGCACCATGGCGACAACCGGCAGGCCATCGAGCGTGCCGGTGGCATTGATGATTGAATCGTCGAGCCCGGTCTTGGCTTTGGCATCGCGCAGACGGTCCGTGTATTTCTTCTCGTCGCGGAACTTCAGCGGATCGACAATGGCTTTCGGATTGTCAAGGATTGTGTACTGACCACCATCAAAGAAGGATGCCAGACGCTCCTTGGCCGGAATCTTCATGTGGAAGCCGGAAGCCGGGATCACATGCAGATTGTTTTTCAAGTCGGTGTGGAACACCATTTCGCCGGTCTCCGGACACTTGATCCAAAGATTTTCCGGCATTTCGCGCCGTCCCAGCATCGAGTTGATCTTGGGGCGTACGTAGGAGGTGATCCAGTTCATTGTTTTTGACCTGTTGTCTGTCGCAGTAAACTAGGGTTTTCAGGCGGTCCCCGCAAGACGGGAGGCGCGAACACCGGTGGAAAGACCCCGCACCATCGTGGCGACGCTGTCAACCGTATCGGCGGTTGCCTTGCCATCTTTGGTCAACGTGCCTGCGATCAGGTTGACAATGGCGGAACCGACCACCACAGCATCGGCGGATTGACCAATGACCTTGGCCTGCTCGGCTGTCTTGACGCCAAAGCCAACGGCTATAGGCAAATCCGTGTGCGACTTGATGCGCCTGACGGCTTGAGCGACCTTGCTGGTGTCAGTCAGGGCCGAACCGGTGATGCCTGTCATTGAAACATAATAGACAAAGCCGGATGTGTTGTGGAGCACGGTTGGCAGGCGCTTGTCATCGGTTGTCGGGGTGGCGAGACGGATGAAGTTGAGACCGGCTTTCAGTGCGGGAATGCACAGTTCCTCGTCCATTTCCGGTGGCAGGTCGACAACAATCAGACCGTCAACGCCGGACGCCTTGGCGTCCACCAAAAAGCGCTCGACACCGTAGATGTAGATCGGATTGTAATAGCCCATCATCACGATCGGTGTTTCATTGTCA
>JANMEX010000466.1:0-1583 GCA_031377485.1 Phyllobacteriaceae bacterium | reverse complement strand
TGAAAAGGCAGGGCTGTCGAAATCCGGTCAGGTAACGCTCTTTGACGGGCGTACTGGCGAGGAGTTCGACCGCAAGGTGACAGTGGGCTATATTTACATGCTCAAGCTCCACCATTTGGTTGACGACAAGATCCATGCTCGCTCGATTGGGCCATATTCGCTCGTTACCCAGCAACCGTTGGGCGGCAAGGCGCAGTTTGGCGGCCAGCGTTTCGGCGAAATGGAAGTTTGGGCGCTCGAGGCTTATGGTGCGGCTTACACGCTGCAGGAAATGCTCACTGTCAAGTCCGACGACGTGGCGGGCCGCACGAAGGTGTACGAAGCCATAGTTCGCGGCGACGACACGTTCGAAGCGGGCATTCCGGAAAGCTTCAACGTTCTGGTCAAGGAAATGCGTTCACTCGGTCTCAATGTCGAGTTGGAGGCAGCGCCTTTGCCGAATGAGCAGGCACAACTGCCAGACGCGGCAGAATAATTGCGGGGCAGGGCGGCGAGTAACTTCGCTGCCCGCTCCATTTCAGTATTTGGCCGCGTAAACGGCCCACAGACACATTCCAGCGCTTTGCCGAAACGGCTTCAGGCGTTTGATCTCGAAAAGGGCGCAAGCCCGAAAAGGAGAACGGCATGAACCAAGAGGTCATGAATCTTTTCAACCCGCAGGCTCCGGCGCCGGTGTTCGATTCGATCAAAATTTCGATCGCCAGCCCTGAGAAGATTCTGTCCTGGTCGTTCGGTGAAATCAAAAAACCCGAGACGATCAACTATCGTACTTTCAAACCGGAACGCGACGGTTTGTTCTGTGCGCGCATTTTTGGCCCGATCAAGGACTATGAATGCCTGTGCGGCAAGTACAAGCGCATGAAGTACAAGGGCATCATCTGCGAAAAGTGCGGCGTGGAAGTGACGCTGTCGCGCGTTCGGCGCGAGCGCATGGGCCACATTGAATTGGCTGCGCCGGTTGCGCATATCTGGTTCCTGAAGTCGCTGCCGTCGCGTATCGGCACACTGCTTGACATGACGCTCAAGGATATCGAGCGTGTTCTGTACTTTGAGAACTATCTGGTAACCGAGCCGGGCCTGACGCCGATGAAGGAGCATTCGCTTCTTTCGGAAGAAGATTTCATGCTTGCTGTTGACGAGTATGGTGAAGACTCCTTCACCGCCATGATTGGCGCGGAAGCAATCTTCGAATTGCTGGCTTCAATGGATCTGGAAAAGATCGCAGGCGAACTGCGTGAAGATCTTGCGACCACCACGTCCGAGTTGAAGCAGAAGAAGCTGCTTAAGCGTTTGAAGATCGTCGAAAATTTCCTTGAATCCGGCAACCGTCCTGAATGGATGATCATGAAGATCATTCCGGTCATTCCGCCGGACCTTCGTCCGCTGGTTCCGCTTGACGGCGGCCGCTTTGCGACGTCCGATCTCAACGATCTCTACCGCCGCGTCATCAACCGTAATAACCGCCTCAAGCGGCTTATCGAGCTGAAGGCTCCGGGCATCATCGTGCGCAACGAAAAGCGCATGTTGCAGGAAGCGGTTGACGCGCTGTTTGACAACGGCCGCCGTGGCCGCGTCATTACCGG
>JANMEX010000428.1:0-10414 GCA_031377485.1 Phyllobacteriaceae bacterium | reverse complement strand
CCCGAAACGCTTCGGGCGGGTTTGTACATATGCAATCTATGCAATTGCTTTGGTGGTGTTCAGGCGACCTGCGCCTTGAGATCCCGCCAAAGAGTGCCTAGCAATTGACGCAATTGCTGAATGTCAATCGGCTTCTGCATCGTCTCTGGTCTGGAAAGTCCGAGCCGCTCACCATTGTCTGCGACTTTGCGCAATGTGTCTGTATCTTGACCGCTGACAATCAATATCTTGCCCGGAAAACCCTTCTCAACCAACAAAGCCAGAAGGCCATCTGCGTCAATATTCGGCATCCTCACATCAATCGAAAGAATTGCCGGATTCAGCTGCCTGACAAGCTCCATAACGCCGCGTGGATCTGAAGTCGCAAATGCTTCAAACCCACACCGTTCTGCGATGCGCACAATCAGCTCTGCTGATGATGCATCGTCGTCTACAGCCAAAAGTGTCGGTGTCAAAGTCTTCCCCGAAAGGTCAGGCGGCAGCCTTAATCGGCTGCTGAGCAATCGTTGCGACCGAGCGGTAGGGGCGGAAGTCCGCTTCGGCCATTTGCATTGCTTTTACCATGGCTTTGATCAGAAGGTCAATTTCCTGATGTGTATGATTTGCCATCACTTGCACGCGAAAACGCGCTCCACCTTGCGGCACAGCAGGATATTCAACCAGGTTGGCGATCGCACCAAGCTCGTTCAAACGCCATGACGCGATTCGCGCCTGGCCTTCAGTGCCAACGCGGACAGGAACGATTGGTGACGGATCGCCAAGCGTTTCCAAACCACATTTGCCCATTTCAGCACGCATGTAGAGGATGTTGTCCATCAGCGAGCGTCGACGGTCGCGACCTTCCTGCGATGCAACTATATCAAATGCCGCTTGCACGGAAGCCGCCTGCACCGGCGACAGCGCGTTCGAGAAAGTCTGTGTTGCCGAATAGTATTTCAGATATTCCTTTTGGGCGCGGTTGCGCACCGCAATGAACCCGCCATTCGACGCAAAAGTCTTTGAGAAAGAACCGATCACAATGTCAGCGCATTCCATCGCATTTTGCAGGCCGATGTGGCCAAGACCGTCATCACCGATGCAGCCAAAGTCATGGGCGCAATCGACAAGCAAAGCCGCACCATATTCGCGGCAAGCCGCCTTCAAAGCGTGGATATCAGGAGTGTCCGAATGCATCGAGAACAGGCTCTCGGTCACGACCAGAATTGCATTTTCTGTATCGTTTGCACGAATTTTCTGCAATCGGCGCTCAAGACCCTTCACGTTCAGATGGCCATGGAAATGGATGTTGCCTGTGGCGGCGCGGGCACCTTCCTGAAGACAGGAGTGGGCAAGCACATCAAGCACCACATGATCATTCGGGCGAATAAAACCCTGGACAGCGGCAAATCCTGCTGACCAACCGGTCGGATACAAGACGATTTCGCGGCCAGCTGTGAAGTCCGAAATGGTGCGCTCAAGGCGCAGTGAATTTTTGGTGTTGCCAAGGAGCGCCGCCGAGCCGGCGCTGTGAACGCCATACTGCTTGACTGCTTCAATTGCTGCTTCCTTGACATGTGGATGCGACGACAGACTCAAATAATCCTGTGAGGCGAAATTTACACCTTCAACAATACCGCCGAGATCATCACGTGCAATGCAGGTGGTCTTGGGCGCTGTGTCAGTGGATTTTGAATAGGGCCACAATTGATGGTGCCGACGAAGGTCCTGCCAGGCATAAAAGCCGTCAGCGCGGGAAAGAAGGTCTCGACCGCCAGGTTCGCGATAGTCACGCAAGCTGCCGGCCAATGCGCCAGCCGGTAGGTTCAGATTGCTGTCTTCCAGTCCGTAAGATGATGCCATTTTTATTGATGCCCCCTGTGAGCCCTTTGTTATGGTTCACTCATGCGGGGGGTATGCTTGCAAAATGGTTGATTTCGGAGGCTCGACTGCGGGCTTTCAGTTGGCATGAAAAACAGATCGTAAATCGATTCAATAAAAAATCCCGCTTTAACCGATCCTTATTTATGTTTACGTGAATTTCGCAGAAAGAGGGTTTCGTAAACCTGCCACCGCTATCGTCTCCACACGTATGGGAACGGGCGACTGGCATGAAACTAAAGCAATTAATCATAGCGGGCAGGAATTTGTTCGATGAGGCAGCCAATCTTGGCGGGATCTCAAAGGACGTCCGAAGCCAACTTGAAATCGAGCAGTTCAAGGCAACTTCGCGCCTCGTTCCTTCACTGCTTCTCGGCAATATCTTTCTAGCCAGTGTCAATTATGTTGCAGTCGTAAATGGTGCCTTTCAAGGTACAAAGACTGTCTTGTATGTCCTTTTGTGCGCAATTTGCCTTCTGGGTCTGGCCATGTGGCGTCTTCTGTCTCACCCGTCGAATTCGATGCGGCACAAGTCGCACAATTTGTCCCGACGCCAATTGCCTTTCATTCTTATCGCCTTGGTTTTGGGAATAATATGGGCAGTTATCCCACCCATGCTGATATTCATCGAAACGCCACAGCAGCTGATCATGGTTTCAGCGTCTTTGGCCGGCATTTTTTGCGTCGGTGGATTTGCCTTGGCCCCGATGCCAAGCATGGCGGTAGCATTCCTTTTGCCTATCATTGTTTCATCATTTTCCGTGCTGGTTGCATCAGGCTCAAGCCAGGCGTTGCTGATGGCGTTTGCGCTTGTCCTGTACGTCATTTTCATCATTGCAACGGCGGCCAGTCAGACGCGTTCCATGGTTCGCGTCGTCATTTCCGGCCATGAAGTGGCAAAACAGCAAAAGACCATTTCTTTGCTTTTGCGGGATTTTGAAAAACACTCCAGCGACTGGCTCTGGGAAACCTCCGCTACCGGTAAGTTTGTCAGACCGTCGGATCGATTTGCAGATGTTTCTGCAATGTCGCAAGCTCGCCTTGTCGACTTGGCGCTCAAGGATATGTTTGTAACCGACTGCAATCAGACACACCCTTCGGTTGATGTTTTGATCGGCTCCATGGATCGGCAGGTTTCGTTCAATGACTTGCAGGTTCCTGTAAAGTTGAATGGGGAAACCCATTGGTGGTCGATGACCGGTACGCCAGACTTCGATGAATTCGGTAATTTTTCCGGGTATCATGGCGTCGGCTCTGACATTACGCTGCAAAAGAAGTCCGATGAACGCATCAGCTTCCTGGCCCACAATGATGCGCTGACGGGCCTGTTGAACCGCGCACACTTCACTGAAATCCTGCACCAAAATGTGACCCGTCTCGAGCGTTACGGCGCACAGTTTGCGTTGATGTTCCTCGATCTCGATCATTTCAAAGCTGTAAACGACACGTTCGGACATCCGATGGGTGATAAACTGCTGGTCGAAGTGTCGGCACGATTGCGCGCCATCGTGCCCGTCGGCTCGTTTGCCGCACGGCTCGGCGGTGACGAGTTCGCAATACTCATTCCCAAGTCGATCACAGTGGAAGACATGGAAGCCTTGGCACAACAGATGCTGAAATCAATTGTTGAACCATTCGAATTTGACGGCGAAAAAATGTCTGTCGGCGTGTCCATTGGCATGGCAATTGCGCCGCGCCATGGCACCCGTCCGGATCAGTTGCTTCGCAATGTCGATTTGGCGCTTTATCGTGCCAAAGAAGGCGGACGCAATTCTTACAAGGTGTTCGAAACAGGCATGGACAGTCAGGCGCGCGAGCGTCGCGCCCTTGAGTTTGACCTCAAGTTCGCCTTGGAAAACAAGGAACTCGAGCTTTTTTACCAACCATTGATGGGCACCGAGGAAAACAATCCGGTTGGCTTTGAAGCGCTTCTGCGTTGGAATCATCCGATCCGCGGACGTATATCTCCAGCCGAATTTGTACCAATCGCGGAAAATACCGGACTGATCAAATCGATTGGCGAATGGGTTATCCGCGAAGCCTGCCGCACCGCTGCTTCCTGGCCGAGCCAGTTGACCATCGCGGTCAACCTGTCGGCACCACAGTTTGACAAGGACCGCATTGTTGACGTGGTGACCTCTGCGTTGGCAGAAACCGGGCTCGCACCACACCGTCTTGAATTGGAAATTACCGAGAGCCTGCTCATCGAGCGTCCGGATGATGTGCTTGCAACACTGATGCGGCTGAAGGAAATCGGTGTTTCAATTGCCATGGATGATTTTGGCACCGGCTACTCCAGTCTTTCCTATTTGCTGAAATTTCCGTTCGACAAGATCAAGATCGACAAGTCGTTCATTTCTGCGATTGATCAAGACAAAGCTGCCTGCGATGTGCTGCGGACGATCGGTTCACTTGGAAAGACTCTTGGTATCCGTATCACGGCAGAGGGTGTTGAAACGCAGGAGCAGGTAAATTTCCTGCGCGCTATCGCCTGTGATCAACTGCAAGGCTTCTTCTTTGCAAAACCATTGCAGTCTGCCGATGTCCCTGCATTCCTCTTGTCGAGAACTGCCAAAATGCTGGAATATTCAGAAGAGACAAGCGCGTTCAATTCTGTGAGAGCTGCATAACCTGAAGCAGTTGAAAATCATCGGGAACTCTTTTGTACAGAGCTGAGGCTAGCCCGCCGTATTTCCATATTTGAGCGCTCATCAGAGTTAAATTGAAAACCATCAACTCAATGATTTGGCTTCCTTCAACGTAAGAAAAACCTTGAAGCTGCCTAGTCATTTTCCTCTCCAAACATAGCTAACAGTTCGTATCAAATCGTTTTTGTGGAAACGGTTTGTTTACCATGTTCATTCATGGTGGCGTCAGAAGGCCTGCGTCGGGCCATTCGTGTGTGGTTGGTAAAATCCGATGAAACGGTTGATTTTCACAGCATTTCTCACCTTGGTGACCTCCGGTACTTATGCTGCAGATATGCCAAGTGGTGATGCGCCAATGGGTGATCCTCAGATCATTCAGGCAGATGGTGCACCGGTGGCAGAACGCTGGGGTGGCTTTTATGCAGGCGCGGCCGTTGGTTATGGATTTCTGAAGGATACAGTCCCCGCATCCGGCAAGGATTGGGTTTACGGCGGCTTTGCCGGCTACAACAAACAGTGGGGCAACTTTGTCGCTGGCGTTGAAGGCGGAATTGACCGGGCAGACATTCTCTTCAATGACGGGTCCGGTATAAAGTCAGAATACCTGTTTACAGGACGTGTGCGTGCCGGTTTTGCAACCGACAGGATTTTCGTCTACGGTTCCGCTGGCGCTCAGCATGGAACGACAGTCAACCTGCCGCCTGCAAATTCGAAAGATACGGCTTTGCAATTGGGCGCGGGTTTCGACTTCGCTCTCACAGACAAAGTTTCGATTGGCACCGACTACACCTACGCCAAATACAAGAATTTCGGCGATTTGCCGCTTGATGTAACCACCAAGAAAATTCAGGCGCGTCTGACCTACACGTTCAACTGATCCATCCGTCTGATTTGGAATTCCAAAAGCGCAGCGAAAGCTGCGCTTTTTTTGATCGGGTTATGCCAAATCGGCCCTTCGCAATGACAGCAATTCACCTTGAGTGAAGCGCGCCTGTCATTTTTCCTGTACGAAAAATTTCGCCAGGTTTTAGGCGACTTTGAATAGCAAGCATGCGTTTCTTTGGATTGTACGGCTGAAGATGTACAAAATCGGAACCACTGCGCGACTGCAGCCTTTGTTTCCGCGCGTGCTATTCCACAAACAGTTTGACGCTGGCAGCTCTGCCATTTGCATCAATAACCGTAAGCTCTGAAAATCCGGATCCATCCGGCACCCACCGTTGCGTGCGCCGCCGCGCAATTTCCGGCAGCGGAACGCCGTTAGCCAACCAGCGGTAGGGTGCCTTGCCGCCGTTGAGCTTCAACACCAACGGCATTTTTTCACCTGAAATGTTTGCAGCAAGTTCCACGCGAGATCCGTTCGGCGGGAACACAATTTCAGGGGCGTCATCGCCAGCCTGAAGCTTGATCAATTTTCGACTGGCTGGAGCATAGCGCTGGAGGGAAAGCGGCAAGTCGGCACGGGCAAGCACGGTTGAGCCTTTCGGTGAACGAGGCAAGCGAACAGGTTCAAGACCGGAGCGATGGAAGGCCTCAAACAGGATCGGCGCTGCAGTGCCCCCTCCGGTTATGCCGGGGATGGAGGCATTATCTGGCCGCCCGACCCACACGCCGGTCACATGTAGTCCATCAAAGCCAATGCTCCACGCATCGCGGTACCCGTAGGATGTACCGGTCTTGTAGGCGAGGGGCGCTGGTGCGCTGCCAACGGGAGCAGAAATTCCTCCAAGGATATCAATCACTTGCCAAGCAGCCTGTTGTGGCAGCACTGCTTCGCGCACCGCTGTTGATGGCGATCCGTTGACGCCGTCATAGAGCGATACGGCATTGCCCTGACTGGCGATGGCCGCATAGAGCTGCACCAGATCTTTCAGCGACAAGCCCAGACCGCCAAGACCGGTCGCAAGGCCCGGAGCCTCGCTTTTTGGAAGCACAGGCTCTGCTCCCGCGCGCCGCAGACGCGCAAAAAGTGATGATGGCCCGACACCTTCCAGCAACTTCACAGCAGGCACATTCAGTGACATTTGCAGCGCTTCGCGCACGCTCACATCGCCCTGATAGGCGCTATCAAAGTTGCGTGGGCGATAGCCGGAAAAATTCGATGGCGTGTCCTCAATAATCGTCTGCTGTGCAATGATACCGTTTTCAAACGCTAGACCGTAAATCAGGGGCTTGAGTGTTGAGCCGGGCGAACGCGGCACCCGAAGCATGTCAATAAAGCCATTGCGCTGGCGGTCGAAATAGTCAGGCGAGCCAACCTCGCCGAGGATCTCGCCTGAGCGGATGTCGGCAATCATGATCGCGACCGACACTTTCGGCCCCAACCGCCGCGCCGCGCCGCGCGCCACTTCTTCGATACCTTCTTGAACACTTTTCTTCAGCGTCACTTGATGGCGTAGTGTTTCGGAGTTTTTCAACACGGCACTGTCCGCCAGATGCGGCGCCAGTGTCGGCAAATCTGCGCGCCCGGCGCGTATTCCGACCGCAGAAGCACGGGCGATTTCACTTGCCGGGATCAATCCCGCATCCGCCATGCGTTGCAACACGCGGTCCCGCGCAGCCCTCGCGTTTTTCAGCTTTCGGTCCGGGCGTCGCATTTCCGGCGATTGGGGCAGGGCGACAAGCAGTGCGGCTTCCGATAGCGTGAGTTTCTTCGGCTCCTTGCCGTACCAGGCAAGCGAGGCCGCACGCACCCCTTCAATGTTGCCGCCGTAAGGGGCAAGCGTCAGGTAAAGCGACAGGATTTCATCTTTGGAAAGCCGACGTTCAATCTGCAGAGCCCGCGCCATCTGCCGCAGTTTGAAGGTCAGCGACCGCTCTTGGCGTGGCTCGATCAGCCGAGCGACCTGCATTGTGATGGTCGAGCCACCGGATACAATTTGACCGTGGCGAACAAATTGCAAAAATGCCCGCCCCATCGCGAACGGGTCAACGCCGTGATGCTCGTAAAATCGCCGATCCTCATAGGCGACCAACATCTTGATCATATCCTGATCAACGTTGGCCTTGTCTGCCTTGAAGCGCCAAAAGCCGTCGGGCGTCGCAAACGCCCGCAGCAAAGCGCCGTCGCGGTCCACCATTTCCTGCGACAGCGCGAGCTTTTCCGGCAGGGGCGGCGGGTAAGCCTTGTCAAGCCGATCCAGCACAAACAGGCTGACACCGGCGGCAAGCACAAAGCCTGCCACCAGTAGTCCAGTCTTGCGAAGACTGATCATTATTCGCCCGTCACGACCGACATGCGGCCGGTTGCCGTGCGCGCCGAGAAGCCCGGACGATACATGTCTTCCACCGATGCGGCAGGGAGCGTGTAAGTGCCAGGCGTTACCGCGCGGACCACATAGGCAAGGTTGAACGAATGCGCGCCAGAACTGGAAGGATCAAGCGCTGCAACAAACCGGTCAGTGCGGAACTCGGTATGCGCCACTTCCGTTTGGCCAAGCCAGCCGAAATTGGTGAGTTCCGCGCTGCTCATTAGCCGCGGATTGTCAGCTTCAAGTCCTGCCGGAAGCAGGTCTGTTACCACCAGCCGTGATGGCCAGTTGTTCTGTTCAACAACATTCAGCACCACGACAAACCGGTCGTTCTGCCTGGCTTCGGTAACATTGGTCTCTGTTCCATCAAGCTTGTAATAGGCGCGACTGATCTTGAAGCCTTGGCCGCCGGCCGGCAACGGATCGCGCGGCGCGGCGACACTCGTCACCACAGCCATAGCCGGATCTTTGCCGACATTGACAAGCTTGAGTGTATTGGCCTCAAGCTCCTCACCGCTCATGGTCTTGGAGAAAACACCCTCATGCTTCGCGCCATCGACAGTCAGATTGATGGCACTGGCGCCTTCCTTGATCGCCCGCGCCGCCATCAGCATCCAGGCATCTTCCTGCGTTGAGGTCCAACGCGCTTTGAGGCGCAGCGAAGATACATGGTCCACCATCGCCGGGACTGACTGCGGCACAGGACGCGTTTCCGCCGCCAGTGCCAGCATTGCAGCATCGTCCCGCAAGGCAGAGCCATAGTCGCCGCGCGACAGGTCTGTCACGGTGCCAGCTTCCGCCAGCTTCAGCGCCGAGTTGAACGCAAAGTCAGATCGCGACTGGTCGCCATAAAGCGCCAGTGCCGCGCCAAGGTGTGCCCGTGCCATCGGGCTGTCGAAATTCTCCAACTGGCTTTCCGAATAGTAGCGAAGGTCCGTCGCCGAGGCCCGCCGGTTACGCGCCAGAACATAAAGCGCATAGGCAATCTGGTTGCCCTGTGATTTAAGATCCACATCATAGGACATTGCATTTTGCAGATTGTCGAGCGCCAGCACCATCGCCGTTTCCGGCACATCAAACTGTTGCTCGCGCGCCCGGGTCAGGAAATCAGTCACATAAGCATCGAGCCACAGGTCGCCCGATCCCGGACCCCAAAGGCCGAATGAGCCTGCCGAGGCCTGATATGAAAGAACCCGCGCAATCGCATCCTTGATGCGTTCTTTCACCTGCGGATCATCCGGCATGCCGGAGGCTTTGGTCAGTTCCGACAGATAGAGCAGCGGCAGCGCTCGGCTGGTCGTCTGTTCGGCGCAGCCATAAGGGTAGCGGTCCAGCGTCATCAGCATGGCCGGTATGTCGAATGCGCCCGAGCGAAGCACCGAGACCGTGACCGATGCATTGCCAAGTCGGCTGTCTGCCAGCAATTCCTTGTCAATGGTCAGCGCGCCGCCATTGGCAGCCAGCGGCAATTCACGCCGCACTGTCACAGGAAGAACACCATGCCGAACGGGAATATCCACGGCATTTTCAACGGAGAGTCCGGAGCCGTTTGAGATGCGCGCCGTCAAGGAGCCGGAACCGGCGCTCAGTGCGACCACCGTCGCCTTGACCGATCTGCGCTCACCGGCCTTCAAAGTCACCGTCGCAGGAGCATCATTGGCGGCAAGGTCGATGCCTCCAGCGGGAATGAGCTCCAGCTTGTAGTCGCCTGCCGGGCCGTCGGTGTTGGCAATCGCGATATTCACCTCCGCCACATCGTCCGGCGCCATGAATTTCGGCGCACTGGCAATCACCACCAGAGGATCGCGAATGATCACATCCTTTGTGGCATGGCCGGTGCCTGTAGCGGTCCACGCAACTGTATTGACCCGCGCCGTGCCGTTGAATTGCGGGATGTCGAATGTGATCACCGCCTTGCCTGTCGCATCCAGTTTCACTGGACCGGAGAAGAATGCGATCAGCTTTTCAGTCGGGGCGCTGCCCTTGCTCGAGGCCGATGGCGCATCGCCGCCGGTGCGCAACTTGCCGAATGCACCGGACGATCCGTCAATCAACCGTCCATAAATATCACGAATTTCAATGCCCATCATGCGCTGGCCATAATACCAGCCGTCCGGATCGGCAGGCTGATGGTTGGTCAGATTGAGAATGCCGACATCAACCGCCGACACCATCACCCATGCTGCCTGGTCCACGCCCGCGCCTGCCACCGAAACCGGGATGGTCAGCGTCTGGCGCGGCTGCATCTTTTCGGGGGTTTCCATGCTGACCGCCAGCTTGCGCTGTGCCGGGTCAATGGCCATCCATTTCACGCCAAGCGCCCGCATCGGCATACGCGTTTCAACACTGTCGCCGGGGCGGTACATGGTAGCGGTCACATATCCACCAGCGCCCCAATCAGCGCCGACCGGAATGTCGATAGTCGCGCCTTCCTTCGGCATGGACGCTGTCTGCGTCGCCAGCAGCTTTTCTGCGCCGATGGTGATCAACACTTCTCCGGCAAAGCGCGGCGTGATCTTCAGCTTGGCAGTCTCGCCAAGCGCGAAGCTTGCCTATCGAGCGCGATTTCAAGCCCGTCAGGTGTTTCAGTCGAAGCGGATTCAACATACCAGCCGGCATAGAAATCCGAGCTGGTGATCGGCCCGTCTTCCTCGGGGC
>JANMEX010000390.1:0-21161 GCA_031377485.1 Phyllobacteriaceae bacterium | reverse complement strand
CTCGTCCGAAGTTTGGCTCTACCACGCCGGCGCGCCGATCCGGCTGAGACTGTCACAAGATGGCATATCTGAAACGCATCATCTCTTGGGCATCGGCCTCACCGCTGGAGAGCGTCCGCAACTGATCGTTCCTCCCGGCTGGTGGCAGGCGGCGGAATCGCTTGGCGACTGGACGCTGGTCAGTTGCACCGTCGCGCCGGGATTCTTGTTCGAGAATTTCGAATTGGCCGCGCCGAAATGGATGCCGGGTCAGGGTTAAACTGCGCCCCGCCGCGCCTTCAGCCAAGCATGCACGGCGATGCCTCCGAGCGACAGCACAAAGGCAAATGCCGCTAGCCCGTTGATGCCATAGGCTGCAATCAGCGCGGCCAGGATTGGCGTGCCGCTGGTGGTGCCGACATTACCGAGCTGGGCAATCGCCCCGGCAGCGCGGGAGCGGTTTTCGTGGGTGTTGTTGAGCTGAGCGATGGCTGCGAAGGATGCACTTTGCACCAGGCCGACAGCGGCAGAGAGCAGCAGACTACCACCAATCATGAGGGCTGGAATATTCCAGCCAATCCACATCACCAATGCGGCGAGCGCCGCAAGCGCAAATCCGCCCTGCACGATAGGAACAGCCGGATAGCGCGAGATCAGGAACACGCCGAGCGTCAAGGAAGCCGCAATGCTGACCAACGGCACGGCGGTGGCGATGAATGTCTGGTACACGCCAGTCATCGGCGGCAGCAGCGACAGGATCGCCACATACATTAGCGTGTAGAACATGAAGCCAAGCGCCGGGGCGGAGATCCACGGCGAAGCGTAAATCTCTACATGCTGGCGCGCCAAGGCTGAAAAAGAAAGCGGCGCATGCGGGTGAGGCGCGTCCTTTGGCAATAGGAATGCCAGAACCGCAGCCATCAGCGCCATATATCCAGCGTGGGCCATGAGCAGCGAGGGGATGCCGTACGCAGCCACAAGCGGGCGTCCGGCCCAGGCCATGAAGGCAAAACAGACTGCAAAAAACGTTGACCAGAGCGTCATCGCAAAGGCGCGTTCCCGGTCCGGCATCGTCTCGGCAATGATCACCGGCCCGCAGACAACGATGGCAAGATGTGAAAACCCCTCGATGAACCGCAACCCGAGGAAGACGGGCAGGGCGGGCATCAGGCTTTCGATCAACGAAATTACAGAGCCTGCAATAAACGCAATGATCATTACCCGCTTGGTCCCCACCCTGGCCAGCAAAATGCCGGCAGTCGAGCCGAAGATCAGCCCGGCAAAACCCACGCCGGAAACCAGAAGGCCGAGCAGCGGGCCGGTTGTTCCAGCATAAAATGCGCTGATATGATCATAAATAACGCCAATCTTGGCAAACTGACCTGAAGCACCGAGGCCGGCGAACCATAGGGCAAACGCGAGGATGAGAGGCGATTTTGATGTTGTCATGTTCAAGGGATACCGGCGGCGGCCTCAGACTGCCAGTCCAAACGCGGCAAAATCCGCCCGCAGTTGCTCTGGCCCTGTAAACAGCACCGCGTGCCAGCCGAAATCCTGAGCACCTTTCACATTGGCGGCGTTGTCGTCGATGAAAAGGGTGGCGACCGGGTCAAGGCCGAAACCTTCGGTGTGGATGCGGTAAATTTCACGGTCGGGTTTTATCACCTTGACATCGCCGGAAACCGTCACGCCGCGCGGCTCGTTGAGGAATGGGTACATGCCCACCGCCTGAACATAGGTGTCTGAGGCAAAATTGGTCAGCATTGTCACATCCATGTCCGATGCGATCAGCCCGCGCATCATCGCAACGCTCTCGTCAATCGCCGCAAATGGCATCTCATGCCAAAATTTGCGGAAGGCACGGATATTGGCTTCATGCTGGGGAAAGTCGGCGATCAAAAGCGCCTCCGCTTCCTCCCATGAACGACCACGGTCCTGCTCGACATTCCAGTCAAATGTGCAGATGTTTGACAGGAAATACTGCCGCTCCTGCGCATCCGGAATCAGGCGTCGGAACGGGATTTCCGGATCATAATGGATCAGCACTTTGCCGATGTCGAACACGACATGTTTGATGAGAGTCATTATTTGGGCTTTCGCGTGGCGTTCGGGACTGCCGCTTCGATGGCCTTTTTCATCACCGTCGGCAAGGCTTCGTGCGGAAGGTCGCCGGGCTTGGACCACCACGTATCCTTCGGCGTCATGATCGCCGAATTGGTGCGATGCACATGCAATTCCAGTTCAAAATGCGTAAACATATGGTTGATCGTGCCACAATGAACCCATTTCGCCGGAAACGGCGCATCTTCTGAGCCGATCCCACCGTCGACCCTCGCCGTCCAGTCAGTCACCGGAACACCGCTCATGCCAGCGAGCAAGCCTTTGTCCGGGCGCTTGTTCAATAAAATCGCGCCATCATTGCGGATGGCGACAAAGGCCGCACCTTGCCGACGAGGCTTTAGCTTTTTAGCCGCTTTCACCGGATATCTTTCCGGTTCGCCCGCAGCAAGCCCCTGACAATCCTCGCGTAACGGACAAAGGATGCACTTGGGCCTTCGCGGCGAACAGATCGTCGCGCCAAGGTCCATGCAAGCTTGCGCAAAATCACCGGGTCTAGCTGACGGGAGGATCTGCTCCACCGCCGCGTAAACCACTGCCTTTGCGGACGGAAGGGGCGTGTCAATCGCTTCAAGCCGTGTGATTACCCGCTCGACATTACCGTCCACCACCGCCACAGCCTCACCAAACGCGATGGACGCAATTGCTGCCGATGTGTAGCGGCCAATGCCGGGCAGTTTCGCCAAACCCGCCTGCGTTTGCGGAAATATTCCCGCATGGTCACGCATGACGGCGTCCGCTGCTTTCTTCAAATTGCGTGCCCTGCTGTAGTATCCAAGCCCGGCCCAAGCCTTCAATAAATCTTCTTCATCCGCCGCTGCAAGATCGGCGACCGTCGGCCAAGTATTTGTAAAGGCCAGAAAATATTTCTTCACCGCCTCAACGGTGGTCTGTTGCAGCATGATTTCCGACAGCCAGATACGATATGGGTCCGGTTTCACGCCCTTGGCGATTTTGGCAGGCGCGACCCGCCACGGCAAGTCGCGGTGCTGCCGGTCGTACCATTCGAGAAGTTTGGCCGCGATTGATTGTTTCATGGCGCAGAACCTGGAGACCTTTTGAGAAACCGCCATGCCGGAGCAGTTGGTGTGATTTTCGAGAACCGGAGCGGAGCGTACATTGAGTACGTGAGCACCGGAAGCGCAGCAAATTGCACCACATGCCCGGAAGGGAGGATTTGTCAAACGGTCTCCTATCGTTCGCCGATTTGATTTCCAGTCATGGCTTGCTCTGCTACAAGCTTATCAACCGTATTCGAGGCCTTCATGAGAAAACCGGCTTCCTTCAAGCCTATCGGCGGCGCTGTGACGGCGTTGCTTGATCCGATGCTTGCCAAACGCAGCCATGTTGATGCTGCGCTTGCCTTGTCTTGGCCAGAACTCTGCGGCGAAAAGCTCGCCGGGCGCACCCAACCGCTGAAGGTTACTTGGCCGCGGCGCATCAGCCCGGATGATCCGTTCGAGCCGGGGGTGCTGTCCGTTGCCTGCGAGGGGGCCGCTGCGCTCGACCTTCAATACACCACGAGCGAGCTCATCAGCCGCATCAACGGCTTTTTTGGCTATTCCGCCATCCAGCGCATCCGCATCGAGCAGCGCCCCGTGGATCAGTTTCGTTCCCAACAAAAGAAGACACGGCAAGCCCTGCCGGAATCCTTGCGCAAAGGCATCGAACGGCAAGTCGAATCCATTGAAGACGAAGGTCTGCGCCAAGCGTTGGAAAGGCTTGGGCAGAGCGTCAAATCGGAAAATTTGGCACGCTAGGCGATTGCTGAAGGGCATTAACGCCAAAGTGAACACCACACTGTTCACAAAACACGGGAAAACATGGCATATCGCCGCCACATTCGCTGCGCTATCTCGCATTCAGGCACCGGTTGGGTGCATCTTTTTTGTCAAACAGGTGATTCGCATGACTGATCTTCTCTCCCGCCGCACACTTCTTGCCACCGCCGCAACCGGCGTGATGGCACTTGCCCTTGCAGGCTGCAACGACGACAAGAAGGAAGCTGCCGCAACTGAAGCCAAGCCTGCTGATGCAGCCAAGCCTGCTGATGCAGCCAAGCCCGCTGATACCGCCGCTGCTGATGCGACGAAACCTGCAGATGCTGCTGCCAAACCTGCTGCTGCTGTTGAACTGCCGAAGGCAGAGGGCGATGTTGATATGGCCAAGCTGTTACAGCCAGGCCCGCTCAAGGATATTTTCATCGGCAAGGATGATGCGAAGGTCACGATCGTCGAATATGCGTCGATGACCTGTCCGCATTGCAAGCGCTTTCATGAAAACGTACTTCCAGCGATAACCGAAAAATATCTGAACACAGGCAAGGCGCGGCTGGTCTTGCGCGAATTCCCGTTTGATCCGCGCGCTGCCGCTGCCTTCATGCTTTCGCGTTGTGCAGGCGACGACAAATATTACGCAATGGTCAGTGCCTTGTTCCAGCAGCAGGAAAATTGGGCCACGGCAGAAGACGCCAAAGCCGCACTGTTGCAGCTTGCGCGCCTTGCCGGTTTCTCGCAGGAGACTTTTGACAAGTGCCTGACCAATCAGGAACTTCTCAATCAGGTGAACGCGGTGCGTGAGCGCGCGACCAAGGACTTTGGCGTCGAGGCAACGCCGACTTTCTTCATCAACGGCAAGAAATACTCAGGTGAGCAATCTGTTGAGCAAATGTCTGCCCTTATCGACAGCCTGCTCTGACACGGGTAAGGCTTGTTCCATTCCGGCGCCGCGCATTCCGCGCTGCGCCCGGGGGGTATGATGCGTTTTTCACGGTTGCGTCTTCTCGGCTTCAAGTCATTTGTTGAGCCGACAGAGTTTGTCATTGAAGCCGGCCTGACAGGTGTTGTCGGGCCAAACGGCTGTGGCAAATCCAATCTTGTTGAAGCGCTCCGCTGGGTGATGGGCGAAAACTCCTACAAGAACATGCGCGCATCCGGCATGGATGATGTCATTTTCTCCGGTTCCGGCACGCGCCCGTCGCGAAATACCGCGGAAGTCACGTTGTTCCTGCAAAACCACGACCGGACAGCGCCGTCCGCCTTCAATGACAGCGAAGAACTGATTGTCACCCGCCGCATCGAGCGCGAAGCCGGCTCCGCCTACCGCATCAACGGCAAGGAAGCCCGCGCCAAGGATGTGCAACTGTTGTTCGCCGATCAATCCACCGGTGCACGATCGCCGTCGATGGTCGGGCAGGGGCGCATCGGCGAACTCATTCAGGCCAAGCCACAAGCCCGCCGCGCGTTGCTCGAAGAAGCTGCCGGCATCTCTGGTCTCCATACCCGCCGCCACGAGGCGGAACTGCGCCTTCGTGCCGCCGAGCAAAACCTCGAGCGTCTGGATGATGTCACTTCCGAGCTTGATAGCCAGATCGAGAGTCTGAAACGGCAAGCCCGTCAGGCGTCTCGCTTCAAGACACTGTCTGCCGACATTCGGGCATGCGAGGCAACACTTTTTCACCTGCGCTGGACGCAGGCCAAAGTTCAGGAAGGCGAGGCCAACTCCGCGCTGAATGTCGCCACAAATCTGGTTGCCGAACGGGCCCAAGCCCAGATGAATGCCGCCAAAGATCAGGGCATTGGCGCACACCATTTGCCGGACCTGCGCGAAACGGAAGCCAAAGCTGCGGCTGCGTTGCAGCGCCTCACGATCGCGCGCACGCAAATCGAAGAAGAAGCTGAGCGTCTGCGGGTTCGCAAGGTCGAGCTGGAAAAGCGTCTGGCCCAGCTGATTTCCGATATCCTGCGTGAAGAGCAATTGCTCAATGACAATGCTGAAATCCTTGCAAATCTAGATAGCGAGGAAAAGCGTCTCAATGGCGAAACAGCATCAGCTGCTGACCTGGAACAAGAGCTTGCCGCAGCACATTCCGCTGCCGATTTTTCACTGAAGAACAGCGAACAATCCATGTCGAGGATAACCGCTGAACGGGCCGAAGCGGCCGCCTTGCGTGGCCAATTGGAGCGATCTGCCAAGGACGCAGATGACAGGCGCAAGCGCTTGGACGGACAATTGCAAGGCATCGTCCGCGAGGCGTCCGAAATCGCAACCAAGATCGGCGCTCTGGCAGATCCGGCGGAAAAGTTGCGTGATGTTGAAGCAGCAGATGTTGCATTGACAGCCGCGGAAGCAGACGTGCTTTCAGCCGAAAAGACGGTTGAAGAAGCACGTCGCGCCGAAAGCGAGACCCGCAAACCGGTTGAAATCGCCCGCTCGGAATTCAATCGGATCGAGATCGAAGCCCGCACGCTTTCAAAGATTTTGAGCACAGGCGCCGCCGGCTTGTTCCCCGCAGTGGTGGATGAAATCAAAGTGGACAAGGGTTTTGAAACCGCCCTTGGCGCTGCCCTCGGCGAAGACATTGACGCCCCTCTTGATCGCGCGGCGCCTGCCCACTGGGGCGATGTTCAGTTTGCCAATGAAACCTCCGCGCTGCCCGAGGGCGTGACGCCGCTGTCCGCCCGTGTCCGCGCCCCGCGCCAATTGCAGCGCCGGCTTGGCCAGATCGGGATCATCGAAACGGCTGACGCCGTCCGGTTGCAGCCTTTGCTCAAGCCGGGCCAGCGACTTGTTTCAAAGGATGGCGCACTGTGGCGTTGGGACGGCTTCGTGGCCAGCGCCGACGCTCCATCTGCCGCAGCCTTGCGCCTCGCGCAAAAAAACCGGCTGGCCGAACTCGACGCAGAAGCGTTGGCCGCGACTGCCGTCCTGCGCGCTGCTGAGGCCCGTGAGGCCGAAGCCAAGAGACTTTTGGGCCAGATCATTGAAGCCGAACGCGCCCGCCGCGAGACATTGCGCCTGGCACAGCGCAAGGTCGCTGAAGCCCGTGACGCACACACCGCCGCAGAACGCGCTGCCGGTCACCTCTCCAGCCGACGCGCCGTTCTCGACGATGCCCGCGCCCGCCTGTCAGCCGACATTGACGAAACCACCAAGCTGTTGGCCGAAGCTGAAGCTGCGCTGCTTTCTGCGCCGGACCTTGGCGAGGTAACTATTCGACTTAATGCGATTTCCATTGAAGTTGCCCAAGGCCGGGTTCTCGTAGCGGAAGCACGCGCCAGTCATGAGGGACTGAAGCGTGAAGCAGAGGCACGTCAGCGGCGGTTGCTAACAATCGAAAGCGATCGCAAAAACTGGATTTCACGCGGGGAAAATGCCCATAAACAAATTGGTTCGCTCAACGAGCGCCGTGAGGAGGCCGCGCGTGAACTTGGTGCGCTTGCCGACGGACCCGATGAAATCGAAGCTCGTCGCCGGGCGCTGATGAGCGAATTGTCATTGGCCGAAACCGCACGCAAGGACGCTGCCGATCGGCTGCAAGCGGCGGAAAACCGCCAGCAGGAACTCGACCGCGCCGCGACAATCGCCATCCAGACACTATCGGAATCGCGCGAAAATCGCGCCCGCGCCGAAGAGCGCCTGGTCGCCGCCCGTGAGCGTCGGAGCGAGATCGAAACACGCATCCGCGAAGTCGCGCAGGTCGAGCCGCATGAAGTGTTCAAGCTGACCGGCCTTGGGCACGATGATCCGCTCCCGCCCGCGGAACAAACAGAGCGAAATCTTGACCGGCTCAAGATAGAGCGGGAGCGTCTTGGTGCAGTCAATCTGCGCGCCGAGGAAGAGCAGCTAGAACTCTCCGGCAGGCTCGAAACAATCATCTCCGAGCGCGAGGACGTAGTTGAAGCCATCAAGACGCTGCGTCAGGCCATTCAGGGACTTAATCGCGAAGGGCGCGAGCGGCTGCTCGGCGCGTTCGACGTGGTCAATGGCCACTTCCAGCGGCTGTTCACGCATTTGTTCGGCGGCGGCACGGCCGAACTTCAGCTGATTGAAAGCGACGATCCGCTGGAAGCCGGTCTCGAAATTCTCGCTCGCCCGCCGGGCAAGAAGCCGCAGACCATGACGCTCCTCTCCGGCGGCGAGCAGGCGTTAACGGCGATGGCGCTGATTTTTGCGGTGTTCCTGACCAATCCCGCGCCAATTTGCGTGCTCGACGAAGTCGATGCGCCGCTTGACGATCACAATGTCGAGCGCTTCTGCAACCTGATGGACGAAATGGCGAGGACGACCGAAACGCGCTTTGTCATTATCACCCACAACCCCATTACCATGGCCCGCATGAACCGTCTGTTTGGCGTCACGATGGCTGAGCAGGGCGTTAGCCAACTGGTGAGCGTGGATCTTCAGACGGCCGAACAGATCAGGGAAGCGAGCTAAATCGCGACAATCTGACTGTTTTTTCAGCATTGCGGTAAAATTCAGCAATTTTCTTGTTGCACTGCACCATAAGCAGTGTCACGCATAGGTGGCTGCATCTAACAGGCGGGAACCTGTGCGGCAGGAGGACATAAGTGACCAAGTGGGTCTACTCATATGGCGGTGGTTCTGCTGAAGGCAGCGCTGCCGATCTGGCTTTGCTTGGAGGCAAGGGTGCTAACCTTGCCGAGATGGCACGCCTTGGCTTGCCTGTTCCTCCCGGTTTTACAATCACGACGGAAGCTTGCGGCTGGTTTTTCCAGCACGGCCGCGACATGCCCGACGCATTGCAGGATGGCGTCGCAAAGGCCTTGGAAGCACTTGGCGTGAAGGCCGGACGCAAGTTCGGCGATCTGAAAAATCCGCTCCTGGTTTCGGTACGCTCCGGCTCGCGAGCGTCCATGCCCGGCATGATGGATACGGTTTTGAACCTTGGCCTTAATGATCAAACCGTTGAAGGTTTGGCGCAGACAACCGGTGATGAGCGCTTTGCATGGGACAGCTATCGCCGTTTCATCCAGATGTATTGCGACGTGGTGCTTGGCCTGGACAATGGCTTCTTTGAAGAGCTGTTGGAAAACGAACGCGCGGCCCGCCAAATCACATCCGATACCAGTTTCAATGCCGAAGACCTGAAGTCCATTGTGTCCCGCTATAAAATACTTGTCGAAGACGAACTGGGCGAACCGTTTCCGCAAGACCCGCAAGTCCAGCTCTGGGCCGCGATCCGGGCCGTGTTTTCATCCTGGAAAAATGTGCGCGCCGTCACTTTCCGCCGCCTGCATAACATACCGGATGATTGGGGCACGGCCGTCACCATACAGGCGATGGTGTTCGGCAACATGGGTGAGGATTCTGCCACCGGAGTCGCGTTCACGCGCGATCCTTCAACCGGTGAAAAAGCCCTTTACGGCGAGTTTTTGGCAAATGCCCAAGGCGAGGATGTTGTGGCGGGTTTGCGTACCCCGCAAAGTCTGACTGAACGCGGGCGCAAGGCAACGCGCTCCCTTGAGTTGTCTCTCGAAAAAGCCATGCCGCATGCGTTTGCAGAGGTTCATGCCGTTGCTGACCGGCTCGAACATCATTTCCGCGACATGCAGGACATTGAGTTCACCATTGAGCGCGGCAAATTGTGGATGCTGCAGACCCGCACCGGCAAGCGCACGCTGCGCGCTGCTCTGCGCATCGCCGTGGATATGGCCGCCGAAGGGATCATAACGCGCGACGAAGCATTGCTGCGCATAGATCCATCAGCACTCGACCAACTGCTGCATCCGACCATTGATCCGACCGCCGAACGTATCGTCGTCGGGTCCGGCCTTCCGGCTTCGCCGGGTGCGGCCACTGGTGAAATTGTATTTTCGTCAGAAGAGGCTGAGCGGCTGAAGCTCGACGGACGCAAATCCATATTGGTACGGGCTGAAACCAGCCCGGAAGATGTGCATGGCATGCACGCCGCCGAAGGCGTGTTGACCACGCGCGGCGGCATGACCAGCCATGCGGCTGTGGTCGCGCGCGGCATGGGCAAGCCCTGCGTCACAGGCGCTGGCAATCTGAAAGTCGATCTGAAAAGCGGCGTGCTGATTGGCGCCGGCATGCGCCTGAAGCGCGGCGACATAATCACCATCGACGGTGGCCTTGGGCAGGTGCTCAAGGGCGCTGTACCAATGTTGCAGCCGCAGCTTTCCGGCGAGTTTGCCATGGTGATGAAATGGGCTGACAAGGCGCGGCGAATGAAAGTCCGCGCCAATGCCGACAATCCGGCGGACGCGCGTGTCGCCAAGATGTTCGGTGCCGAAGGCATCGGCCTTTGCCGTACCGAGCAGATGTTCTTTGACGAAGAGCGCATCAGTGCCATGCGCGAGATGATCATTGCAGAGACGGAAACCGAGCGCCGCGCCGCGCTTGCCCGATTGCTGCCGATCCAGCGTAAAAATTTCATAGAACTTTTCGAAATGATGCCGGGTCTGCCGGTCACAATCCGTCTTCTTGATCCGCCGCTGCATGAATTCTTGCCGAAGGATTTTGCCGAAGTTGTAGAGGTTGCCTCCGCTATGGGCCTGACAGTCGAACAGTTGCGAGACCGTATCGACGCGCTGCACGAGTTCAACCCGATGCTCGGCCATCGAGGCTGCCGTCTGGTGATCAGCTATCCGGAAATTGCCGAGATGCAATCCCGCGCCATATTCGAGGCAGCTGTCGAGGCGGGGCGAAATACGGGAATTCCGGTTGTCGCCGAAATTATGGTGCCTTTGGTGTCGATGATGAAAGAACTGGAATTCGTCAAAGCGCGGATTTCAGAGGTGGCCAAACAGGTCATGTTGGAAACAGTGTGGATTTTACCTATCTGGTAGGCACGATGATTGAACTTCCGCGCGCTGCCATGCGGGCAGGGGCGATTGCTGAGGCATCGGAATTCTTCTCATTCGGCACAAATGATTTGACGCAGACAACCTTTGGCATTTCGCGCGATGATGCGTCCGCCTTCATGAACACCTACATGCAAAAAGGCCTTATGGCCCGCGATCCGTTCATGACGCTTGACCGCGAGGGTGTGGGCGAAATGATCCGCATTGCGTGCGAACGTGGACGCGCAACGCGCCCTGACATTGCACTCGGTGTCTGCGGCGAGCATGGCGGCGAGCCCGAGTCGATCCAGTTTTTCGAAGAAACAGGTCTCGATTTCGTATCGTGTTCGCCGTACCGCGTTCCAATAGCGAGGCTGGCGGCCGCGCAGGCCGCCATCCGTCAGCGAGCGAAAATTACGACAGTTTCCTGAACTGATCGACGACGGCAAGCCATGCTTCGCCCAGCCGGAAGAGATGCGCTGTGTCAGGCTGTTCGGCCTGCGCATTCATGGTCACGCCATCGGCACTTAGGGTGACCAGAACAATCTGACTGTTGCCTTCTGGCAAACGCACCAAGGCAGCACGCTGAAATGGCATGCTGGATGGCGCGGGTATGTTGAACAAAAACTCCGCGCCTATAGCCTCAGCAGCGCGGCGGACTGAATTGTCAAAGCCGGCACCGACAAGATTTTGCGCTTCAAGCGCCATGAGTAGCTCGACATTTTCGAGATCTGTGTTGACCGGTGGCGTGGTCAGGCTTTTGAGTGCCTTGTTGGTGACCGACGCGGTAGCCTGATTGCCTTGTGGCATGTGTGCACTCCCTTGCAACCTGCCCCCCATAATCAAGTTGCTTAAGATTCAAGGCAAGAATGGGGCGGGCGTCAAGTTTTCGTAAAGCAGACGTCCCGTTTGCGCATCGCCACTCAAGCCGCTATCTAGCGCCACATGAATGCGGAAAATAAATCATGATGCGCCGGGAATATGTGCGCCGACCATCTCGCGCTGCCCGTTGGGCAATGCCACCATCGGTTTTTGCGCCTGTTTTGGCAGGCACCTCAATCCTTTCGCACCGTTTTGGAACGCTTTCAGATGCCAATTTTGTTCTTGTGCTTTTGACCTCGTTGGCATTTGCCTTGGCGGGGGCACTTTTGGCTTTGTTTGGTTTGCGGGCCTTATGGCGAGATGCGGCAGTTGGCGGGAGGCGCTCTGGCCTGGCTTTGGCGATGTGTGCGCCAATCCTGATCCCCGCAGCCGCAGCAGTCTGGTTATCGCAGACCACCGCGCCCCTGCCCGACATCTCAACCGATCTGCAAGACCCTCCGCATTTCAAGACCAAGCTACCCGACGCGACGGGTATGAACGTTAACGAGCCACCGCGAATAAATGCTGTGTTGCAGAAACAATTTTACCCCGACGTCACCGGGCGCCGCTATCAACTTTCCGCTGACGGAATTGCGGCGCAGGTTATGGCGCTGGTCCTTGAAGAAGGGTGGATGCCACTCACAGAAAAGCCGACCGTCCAAGCTGCGGGTGAATGGACAGTTGAGGCATCTGTAACCACCGGCATCCTTGGATTTAAGGATGACGTGGTCATCCGCATCACCGATGAAGGTGAATCAACCTATGTTGACATTCGAAGTGCTTCACGCTTCGGAGCGCGTGATCTTGGCGCAAATTCAAGACGTATTGTTGAATTCATGAATGCGCTTGATTTGCGCATCCAGACGGGCGCGACCGGCTGAAAGTCAGAAGATTCAAGTCGGTACGAACCTTGCAGCCGTGCCGAATACGCCTAAAATGAGTACCTTCTTGTGTTCAGCCAGGCGCTCTAGATGAGCAAGCGCAGTCAACGCTGCAGCCCCGTGCAACCGTTTGTCTGTCGCATGATAGACATTGGAAACAATAGTCCCCAAGTCCGCGTCACCCGCTTTCACCCGATCCATGATAGCCTGTTCCCGCGCCAGTCGGTGCGCTCTCAACGCCCGCGAGTGACGCTGCGGATTTTGCACCGGTGCGCCATGGCCGGGCAGGAATATCCGGTCCTTTCGCTTGGATAGCAACGAAAGCGAAGCAAGGTAACTCTCCATTGAACCGTCTGGCGGCGCGACAATCGTTGTGGCCCAACCCATGACATGATCGCCGGAAAAAAGCACATCCGCGCCCTCCAGCGAGAAGGCCATATGGTTTTGCGCATGGCCGGGCGTCGCTATCCCGCGGATTTGGAATTCGCCGCAGTCAATGACTTCATTGTGCCCTAGGCACCGGTCGGGCATGAACTCCAGATCGGCGCTGGCATCCAGTGCGTTGCCGTCGCCAGCGATATGGCCATTCGTGTAACGGTGCGGCCCCTCGCCAATGCAGATCGCGCCTGTATGCGCGGCAAGGCGGCGCGCGAGCGGCGAATGATCGCGATGTGTATGCGTAATAAAAATATGCGAGACGTGCCGCCCTGCAATTGCCGACACCAAAGCATCAAAATGTTGATCCATATCTGGCCCCGGATCAATGACGGCCAACCGGCCCTTGCCGAGAATGTAGCTGTTGGTGCCATGAAACGTGAAGGGCCCCGGATTTGGTGCCGTCAGCCGGACAATCTGTGACGACAAAGTAAACGGCGTTCCCGGCGAACCGTCTACGTCAAAGCTGCTATCCGGCATAGACTTCCTGTCCGTCATCAACGGCCCTGAGAGCGGTTTTTGACGATTGACAGAATGGCAGATGGGGTTGACTTGCTACGCTTATTAAATGTTGCCTCGTCCGAAACGATTTCCGTCGTGTCCTCGTATTCAGGTACAGCCAAGCGCAATTTTGCGAGGGCTGTTTGCGCATTCTCGCTGCCGATCGCCAACATCATGTCGTTGACGATTTTCTCTATACTGGCCAAATCGACCACGCGGGGCGAGGCGACGATGTAATTCTCATGACGCGCAGCACCTTGCACTTCGAGATCGTCAAACAATTCTTCGTAGAGCTTTTCACCAGGTCGAAGCCCGACAAATTCAATCTTGATGTCCACATTCGGACGAAAGCCAGCCAATCGGATCATTCGTTCTGCCAGGTCCGCAATCCGGACGGGTTCACCCATATCGAGAACAATTATCTTGCCCCGCTCCTCGTTATTCATCATGCCAATCGATGAAGCTTGCAACACCAGGCGAACGGCTTCCGGTATGGTCATGAAATATCGAACGATGTTTTGATGTGTGACTGTAACTGGACCACCATTCGCAATCTGCTTGGCAAAACGGGGCACAACCGAACCATTGGAACCCAGAACATTGCCAAACCGGACGGTCTTGAACCTTGTGTCATGATCCTGAAGATCAAGCGCCTGACAATAAACCTCCGCCGCTCGCTTGGTTGCTCCCATCACATTGGTCGGGTTTACCGCCTTGTCTGTTGAAATCATTACAAACACCGAAGCCTTGCACTTTATTGCTGCCAAAGCGCAGTTTCGGGTTCCCAGCACATTGGTTTTGATCGTTTCTGAAATATTTTGTTCTGCCAGTGGAACATGCTTGATCGCCGCAGCGTGAAACACGACGTCCGGGCGATATTTCATGAACAGGGCATTCACGCGCTTTTCGTCTCGAATGTCAGCGATGCGGGCGATGATTTCCAGGTTAGGGAATTTTTCCCGAAGCTCCATGTCGATGGTATATAGAAAATGCTCTGACATATCGACTATTACCAGTTTCTTTGGATTGAAAGTGGCAATCTGCCGCGCCAATTCGGATCCTATAGAGCCGCCGGCACCGGTCAGGAGTACGGTCTTTCCATCGATAAAACGGGTGACTTCAATCAGGTTGTAATTAATCTCTGGACGCCCGAGCAGATCTGAAAGAACGATCGGCTGCGGGTCAAGGCTTGCGGACTTGTTTGCGTCGGTGGTTTTGACGATGTCGGGAATTTGGCTGACCCGCAGCCCGCAGTCGCCTGCCAATGTTACCACCGCGCTGAGGGATTTTTTCGACATTTTATGGTCGGCTACAGCCAACTCGACGACATTGATCCCGTAGTCTTCCTGAAGCTGCGCAACGATTGCCGAAATGTTTTCTATGCCACCCAGAATTTTCAGGCCTTGTATTGTTCTGGTTCCCCGTCGCGCCCTGTCATCAATTATGCCTGCAATATGAATTTTTGCGTCCGGTCGCGCCTGTACAGCCCTGACGTAGGCGTCGGCAATTTCATTCGCCTTGTAAACAAGGATGAATTTGGCACCAGGGCGTATTTTTTTCCCGTCACGCAACAGCCCGCGCCATCCGCGCTCGCTGACCATGCGATAAACTATGCGCGGACCAGCTAAAGCCAGTATCAGCAAAAACCAGACCAAGACCGGCACAAGACGTGAAAATCCTAGGCCGCGACTGTATGTAAAGATAACCAAAACATACACGAGGACTGCAAGCGTCGTTGATTTGAAAATGGCGAGCAAGTCGGGAATTGATGCGTAACGCCATGAGCCGCGGTTCAGCTCAAAAACGTAGAAAAACACAGCACACAACACGACAAAGAGAGATGTCTTTTCTACAATTCCTGATGTGACCGGAACACCGATCAGCGCTTTCACGCCATAGTTGGCCGCCAGAAATGACAAACCTGCCATTGCTAAATCGTGAGTTGCGCCAAGGCTTCGCTTAAATCGGCCAGTTCCGCGGAACACCATATTTTGTATCATAGCTTATCCCGGTTTTGCGCCCCGCCGAGACTAATTCAAGGTGATTCCATGAGAGCATTTTAGAGACAGTTTTGCAACAAACGGCATTTCAAACGCTATCAAAAGTCATCAATCAGTTGATATAAGTAAATAGAATTCAACCTGAATGTGCATTATTCAATTTTAATGAGAAAACTGTCTGGGATATTGTTTCCCCTCATAGATTCAAATTTGCAGGTCTTGTTGCCAGCCCGCGATATACCAAATCTGAAAAGGAGATTGAAAGCGCTACAATTCAGCCGGATATTTTTTTAGGACAAAGCATCCATCTGAATGTTTGACCGGTTGATAAAATATCCTTTCGTGGCCAAGATGGTGCCAACGGAGTGATAAAAGTGTTTGACTATTCCAAGGCTTCCTACCCACGCGACATGGTTGGCTACGGGCGCAACACGCCAGATGCCAAGTGGCCGGACAGTGCAAATATCGCAGTGCAATTTGTCGTCAACTATGAAGAAGGCGGTGAAAACTGCATCCTTCATGGCGACAAGGCATCCGAGGCTTTCCTATCCGAAATCGTTGGCGCAGCACCTTGGGTTGGACAGCGCCACATGAACATGGAATCGATCTACGAATATGGGTCGCGCGCCGGTTTTTGGCGGCTTTGGCGCATGTTCACCGAGCGTAAAATGGACGTCACAGTATACGGCGTCGCCACGGCGCTCGCCCGCGCTCCGGAGCAACTCGCGGCGATGATGGAAGCCAATTGGGAAATTGCGACCCACGGACTGAAGTGGATCGACTATCGCGATATCCCGGCGGAAATCGAACGCGCCGATTTGCACGAGGCGATCCGCATCCACAAGGAGCTGACAGGGTCGCGTCCGCTTGGCTGGTATCTCGGTCGTTGCTCGGAAAACACTCTGGATCTGGTGGTGGAAGAGGGCGGCTTTGAATATTATTCCGACACCTATGCCGATGATCTGCCCTACTGGGTAGCACATGGCACAAAGACCCAGCTCATCGTGCCTTACACGCTCGACTCCAACGACATGCGCTTCGCCACGCCGCAAGGCTTCAATTCCGGCGACCAATTTTTCAGTTACCTGAAGGACTCGTTTGACGTTCTTTATGCCGAAGGTGCGGCAGGCTCACCCAAAATGTTGTCCATTGGGCTGCACTGCCGCATCGTCGGCCGCCCGGGCCGCGCCGCCGCGCTCGCCCGGTTCCTTGATTATGTCCAAAGCCATGAAAAGGTCTGGGTCGCCAAGCGGATTGATATTGCCCGGCACTGGGCAAAGACAAATCCGGCAAGGGCATGATGGCAGCAGTTCCGATCAGGATCGAGCCGCTGACCAAAGCTGCCTTCGTGCAGTTTGGCGATGTCATCGAAACCGAAGGCGCAGAACTGCGCATGATCAATGGGGGGTCAACACAGCGGTTTCATGACTTGATGAAAATCGATGTATTGTCCGAAGGCGGCAAGCCGATTGTGTCGATTTTCCGTGGACAGCCGTTTGCTCTACCGGTTTCAATTGCAATGGTCGAACGTCATCCGCTGGGCAGTCAGGCATTTATCCCGATGGGCAGATTTCCGTTTTTGGTAGTCGTCGCCGCAGACATTAACGGCGTACCGAAAGCGCCACGAGTCTTTCTGGCAAAGGACGGACAGGGGGTGAACTACGCCCGTAACATCTGGCATCACCCGCTCCTTTCGCTTGAAAATATCTGCGATTTTTTTGTGATCGACCGCTCTGGACCGGGCGAAAATTTGCAAGAACATTTCTATGACGGCGATGGCTTCACCGTCGCCCAATCCTGAACAAAACTGATCGGATAATCATGACGAAACACAAGATCAGCCTCAGTCTAAACGGCAAGTCCACGCAAGCTGATTGCCGCCCCGATACATCGCTACTCGAATGGTTGCGCACCGATATCCGCCTGACCGGAACTAAGGAGGGCTGTGCCGAAGGTGACTGCGGCGCCTGCACGATACTCTTGTCCAAGCCCGACGGCTCCGGCTTTTCAGCAGTGAATTCCTGCATCTTGTCGATGGGCCAAATCGAAGGCCGCAGCATCATCACCGTCGAAGGATTGTCGACGCAAACCGTCCACCCGATACAAGAGGCCATGGCGCAAAATGGCTCGTCGCAATGTGGCTTCTGCACACCGGGCATTGTCATGTCGTTGGCAGGGTTGCTGTCTGAAAATACCAGCCCGACCGAAAGCGACATCCACGATGCGCTGGCCGGAAATCTTTGCCGCTGCACCGGCTACAAACCGATCGTCGAAGCGGCAAAGTCGGTAGCAAAGTCTGGCCAGATTTCTCTTTTGCAAGTTGAATCGAAACATACGCCAACAGCGGTAATCGATTCATCCGGCAGCGTTTTCCACCGGCCCGAAACGCTCAAAGACTTTTTCGCAATTCGCTCAGCCAATCCTTCGGCGGTCATCGTTGCTGGTGCGACCGATCTCGGCGTCGCGCTTGCCGAGCATGAAACAAACTGGCCTGTTGCGATCTGGACTGGTGGCGTGAGAGAACTTTGCGCTATCACGGAAGACGAGACAGATTGGCACTTTGGCGCAGCGGTTACATGGTCAGCAATCCTTGAAAAAACTGCTGATGCCTACCCGTCCCTTGGCGTCCTCCTGCGCCGTTTTGGATCTACACAAATTCGCAACATGGGCACCATTGGCGGCAACATTGGCACTGCCAGCCCCATTGGTGACGGGCCGCCTGCGTTGATCGCACTTGGTGCAAAAATCACGCTTGCTTCTGCGCGCGGCGAACATTCCATGCCGATCGAGGATTTCTTTATCGACTACCGCAAGACCGTTCTGCACGAGGATGAAATCATCAAATCTATATCGATGCCTAAACCTGTAAGCGGTCAGCATTTTCGTATCTGGAAAATCTCCAAGCGCTATGATCAGGATATCTCGACAGTCTGCGGCGCGTTCAATCTCATGCTGAAAGACGACAAGATTGCCGCTGCCCGCGTGGCCTTCGGAGGCATGGCGGCGATCCCGCGCCGTGTGCCTACGGCAGAAAACGAGTTGATGGACGAAAAGCCGTCAGACGCAGTATTCGCAAAAACCGCAGCAGCCATTCGCGCGGCGCTGAAGCCACTGTCCGATTGGCGCGGCAGTTCAGAATACCGCACCGAAGTCGCCGGCAATCTTGCCTTGCGCCTCGGCGCTGAACTGGCGGGCGAAACGGTCGAAGTGATGGCGGAAGGGGTGTCACTATGAGCACGCTAGAACGCCGCCTCGTTGGCAAAGGCCTCGCGCACGACAGTGCCCTCAAACATGTCACGGGCACGGCCACTTATATTGACGATATGCCCGAACTTCCCGGGACACTGCACGCGGCGCTGATCCTTTCGCCTGTCGCGAATGGCAAGCTGAAATCAATCGATACCAGCGCTGCACTGGCGATGCCCGGTGTCGTACGTATCATCTTCGCCCCAGACATTCCCGGCCACAATGAAGTCGGTCCGATCCTCCATGGCGAACTCCTTTTCGCCAACGACATCGTCGATTTTCGTGGTTGTATCATCGGTGCAGTCGCGGCCGAAACGATGGCACAGGCGATGAAAGCCGCTCATGCGGTGAAACTCGAAATCGAACCTTTGCCTTTTGTCCTCGATACAGAAGCCGCCCACGCTGCAAAATCCTATGTTCAGTCCTCGCAAACAATTGCCGAGGGCAACATGGCCGACGGCTTCGCCGCAGCGGCCCGCATATTTTCTGGCCGTCAGATCATGGGCGGACAGGACCATTTTTACCTCGAAACCCATATCGCCTATGCAATTCCGGGGGAGGATGACGATATGCTCGTTCATTCGTCCACTCAGCATCCAACCGAGGTGCAGCACCATGTTGCTGCCATCCTTGGCGTTCCGGCTTCCAAAGTTGAATGCCAGGTTCGCCGCATGGGCGGTGGTTTCGGCGGCAAAGAAAGCCAACCGACCATCATCGCCGCTGCCGCCGCGCTGCTCGCCAGATACACCCGCCGTCCGGTCAAGCTTCGCCTTCGTCGGCGCGATGACATGACTGCCACCGGCAAGCGTCACCACATGGTTGCAAACTGGAAAGCGGGCATCGACAAATCGGGCCGCATCATGGCGCTCGACGTCGAATATCTTGCTGGTGCCGGCAACACGCCGGACCATACCGGTCCGGTTATTGCCCGCGCACTCTGCCATACTGACAATGCCTACTTCGTGCCAAATGCCCGCTTTGTCGGCCACGCGTGCAAGACCAACACCGTTTCCAACACCGCCTTCCGTGGCTACGGTGGCCCCCAAGGCATCATCACCATTGAGGCCATCATCGACACGATTGCCCGTGAAACTGGCATGGAGCCCAACGAACTGCGTCGCATAAATTTTTACGGACCGGACACTGGCGAGGTAACGCCTTACGGCCAGCCGGTGGAAGACAATCGTCTGCCTGAGGTGACGAATGCCGTTTTAGCCAGCGCCGAATGGGACCGCCGCCGCGCCGAAATCGACGCGCACAATGCGAAGAACCCGATCATCCGGCGCGGTATCGCAATGATGCCGGTCAAGTTCGGCATCTCGTTCAACCGGACATCGCTCAATCAGGCGGGAGCGTTGGTGCATATCTATCAGGATGGTTCCGTACTTTTGAACCATGGCGGCACTGAAATGGGGCAGGGCCTGTTCGTCAAGGTTGCGCAGGTGGTTGCTGACGTTTTCCAGATCAACATGGACCAAATCAAGATCACCGCCACGGCGACAGGTATGGTGCCAAACACGTCTGCAACTGCCGCTTCCGCCGGTTCGGACCTCAATGGCATGGCCGCTTACAATGCTGCAATGGCACTTCGCGGCCGCATGACCAAAGTTGCCGCCGAGCATTTTGAGGTGGATGAACACATCATCATCTTCCGCGACGGTCGCGTCCACGCCAACAATGAGTCCGTTTCCTTTGGCGAACTCGCCAATATGACATGGATGAAGCGAGTTCAACTCTCGGAAGCCGGGTTTTATGCCACGCCCAAAATCCACTGGGATCGCGATAAGATGCGCGGCCGCCCTTTTTTCTACTACACCTATGGCGCAGCCGTCGCCGAAGTTGCGATCGATACGCTCACTGGCGAAACACGCTGTCTGCGCGCTGATATTGTGCAAGATGTTGGTTCACCGCTGAACCCTGCAATTGACCTTGGCCAGATCGAAGGCGCGTTCGTGCAAGGGATGGGCTGGCTCACTTGCGAAGAGCTCTGGTGGGACAAGGACGGCCGCCTGCGCACTGTCGGACCATCGACCTACAAAATCCCCGGCTCGCGCGATGTGCCACCGGAATTTAACGTGACGATCTTGGATCAGGAGCCCAACCGCGAAGAAACGGTTTTCCGCTCCAAGGCGATTGGCGAACCGCCACTGATGCTGGCCATCTCCGTCTGGCTCGCCATCCGAGACGCGATTGCCTCAATTGCCGGAAACAACTTCGCGCCAGACCTCGAAGCGCCAGCGACGCCTGAACATGTGCTGGACGCGATCGGGAAGTTGAAGAAGAGGATGGCGGGATGAGCTTTTTGGAAAGTCCCCTCTCCGCTGGCTTCGCCGACACCTCTCCCCATAGATGGGGCGAGGTTAGAGCGCCAGAGCCCGGATTTAACCTCGCCCCACTTGCGGGGAGAGGTGGCCCGGGGGGCGGGAGAGGGGATTTGGTATGAACCTCGCCACCCTCAACCACCTCTCCAAAACCGCCTTCACCCAAACCCTCGGCGCGATCTTCGAACACTCCCCTTGGGTCGCAGAAGGCGCACA
>JANMEX010000388.1:0-8462 GCA_031377485.1 Phyllobacteriaceae bacterium | reverse complement strand
CGGCCGCGAAGGCGGATTGCCTTGGCACCTGTCGGGTGACTTGAAGCGGTTCAAGGCGGACACTATCGGCAAGCCTGTGATCATGGGGCGCAAGACTTACCTTTCGATTGGCAAGCCGCTTCCGGGGCGTGACAACATTGTGATCACACGCGACAAACAGTTTCATGCAGACGGGATCGTTGTGGCGGGCAGCGTTGATGAAGCGGTCGCATTGGCAACGGAGGCTGCGGCAAAGCGCGGTGCTTCGGACATTGCGGTGATCGGCGGCGGGGAAATCTACAATCAGATGTTTGAGCGTGCCGACCGGTTGATCCTGACGCATGTGTTTGCCTCGCCGGATGGCGATACGCTGTTTCCCGCCATTGATCCGGCAGTTTGGAAAACTCTCGAAAGCGAAGATTTTCCGGCCGGTGAAAAGGACAGCCACGCGACACGGCGGGTGGTTTATCGCCGCAGCCGTTAACAATGCTGCCTTGCAAGCGGTAAACTGCTGTTCTGTCCGTTGAATAGTGGCACCGGCATACCTATAACCTTTTACTGTGTGCTTTGCCGGACAAACCGGCCTTGTGCGACATGTAAGGACTGGAAAGGTCATCTATGCCCTGGAATAACCAGAGCGGTGGTGGAGGCCCGTGGAAGCCCTCCGACAAGAATGGTGGCCCTTGGGGGCAAGGACCGCAAGGTCCGAAGAACACGGGACCGGGCAACAGCCCACCTGATCTTGAAGATATTCTTCGGCGTGGTCAGGACAGGCTGAAGCAGGCTTTGCCGGGCGGTACCAATCCGGTGTTTTTCGGACTGCTTGGCGCTGGCGTTGTTGCACTCTGGTTGATGCAGGCGATCTATCAGGTTCAGCCGGATCAGCTTGGGCAGGAATTGCTGCTTGGCAAGCCCAAGGATGAAGTTTCAATGCCGGGCCTGCACTTCCATTTCTGGCCGCTTGAAACGGTCGAGATCGTTTCGACGACCCAGAACCGCGAACAGGTTGGTTCGTCCAATCCGGCGACTGCTTCCGGGCGCAAAGAGGGTTTGATGCTCTCCGGCGACCAGAATGTGGTTGATGTAAATTTCACCGTGATCTGGAACGTCAACGACCCGAAGAAGTATTTGTTCGGTGTCGATTCGCAGCGCGAGATGGTGCGAATGGTTTCCGAAAGCGCGATGCGCGAATTTGTTGGCCGCTCCAAGGCTGAGGAAGTGCGCACGGACGGACGTCAAAAAGTTGAAGACGCTGTTCGCACACAAACGCAGACCACGCTTGATGGGTATGGCGCGGGTGTGACGATCGTTGGCGTGCAGCTGGAAAAGGCTGATCCCCCATCAGAGGTCGCAAGCGCGTTCGAAGAAGTGCAGCGCGCGCAGCAGAACCAGGATCAGGTCCAGCGCGAAGCAGAGGCCTATTCGAACAAGCGCCTCGGCGAGGCGCGCGGTCAGGCATCGCAGTTGCGTGAAGAAGCGCAAGGCTACAAGCAGGGCATTGTCGCACAGGCGCAAGGTCAGGCAGCCCGCTTTATCTCTGTCTATGACGAATATGCCAAGGCCAAAGATGTGACGCGCGAGCGGCTCTATCTGGAAACGATTGAGCAGGTGTTCAGCAAGTCGCGCAAGATCGTGATGGAACCGGGTGGTTCAGGCGTTGTGCCGTATCTGCCGCTGAATGAATTGCCATCGGTTGCCAAGCCGCAAGCCGAACCGGCGAAGTGAGGAAACAAAAATGAACAAGCTTCCTTACATTGGCCTCGGCCTTCTCGTTATCCTTGGTCTCCTTTATTCGTCGCTGTTTGTTGTTTCACCAAAAGAGCAGGCCATCGTGCTGCGCTTCGGCGAAATTACTCGCCTCATCTCCGAACCGGGCCTTTATTTCAAAATGCCAACGGCCGTGGTTGATACGGTGCAGTTCGTTGAAAAGCGTGTGCAGCGCGTTGAACTTGATGACATACGCGTGCAGGTGCGTGATGGTCGGCGGTATATTGTCGATGCCTTTGTTGCCTACCGGATTTCCAATCCGCAGAAGTTCCGCGAAACGGTAACTGGTAGTACAGATCTGTTGAACGACAATTTGCGCACGCGTCTCGACGCATCTTTGCGCAGTGTTTACGGGCAGCGCTCGTTTGAAGACGCGCTATCCGATCAACGCTTGCAGATGATGCAAGAGGTAAAGCGTCAGCTTACACCGCAGGCTGTACAGCTTGGCGTGGAAATTGCCGATGTGCGCATCTTGCGCACGGATCTGCTTGACGAAGTGTCTGAACAAACGTTCGAACGCATGAAAGCAGAGCGGCTTGCCGAAGCAGCGCAATTGCGGGCGCTAGGCAACCAGCAGGCAACACGTATTCGCGCTGAAGCGGATCGTGAGGCCGTGGTTATTGTCGCTGAAGCTCAGCGCGATGCGGATGTGTTGCGCGGACAGGGCGACGCGGAGCGGAACAAGGTGTTTGCCGAAGCCTATTCACGGGATCCGGAATTCTTCAAGTTCTACCGCTCACTGCAAGCCTATCAGACCGGCATTGCAGGCGATGGCACGACACTTGTCCTGTCTCCGGATTCGGAATTCTTCCGGTTCATGCAAAGCCCGAGCGGAACGAAGAAGGCGGATGGGACTGCAGCGCCGCAATGAGTGATTTTCTAACGGCGCTCGGCCTGTTCTTCGTCTTTGAAGGGCTGATCTATGGCGGAGCGCCGGCAGCGGCTAAAAGCATGGCTGTTGAAATACTTCATCTGCCGGAAGGCGTGTTGCGAATGATCGGCTTTGCTTCAATGTTGATCGGTGTGGGTATTGTCTGGCTGGTTCGCGGTTAGGATTGCCACGAAGTCGTGATGGCTGTTGGCCGTAATCGGGCCTTATTTATGCAAGAAAAAGTCCGGCCTCCGGACGCTGGACGGCGGGAGAAGAGAAGATGGGAATGGACTTGGTGAAAAGCGGCAATCTTATCAAATCAGGCTTGCGGACATTTGCGTTGGCGGCAGCAACGACGGCACTTTTAGTGGGCGCGGCATTACCAACGGCCAGTCCTGCATATGCAGTCGGCCCGGAGTCGGTCGCTGATCTGGCAGAATCGCTGCTTCCCGCTGTTGTGAATATTTCCACTTCTCAAACCATTGCCGGCCCGGATGGCGGTGGTAGTGGCGTGCCAATGCCGAAACTGCCCGAAGGCTCGCCTTTTCAGGATTTCTTCGACCAGTTCTTCAATGACCAGCAGCAAGGTGGCGACGGCGGCGGCGAAGGCGACAACGGCGATAATGGCGATAATGGCGGCGGGCAGAATTCCCGTAAAGTACAATCGCTGGGCTCCGGCTTTGTGATCGACGCAGTTGAAGGCATTATTGTTACCAACAATCACGTGATTGCCGATGCTGACGACATTGAAGTAAACTTTCAGGATGGCAAGAAGCTTAAAGCCACTCTGGTTGGCAAAGATGCGAAGACGGATTTGGCGGTTCTCAAGGTCGACGCATCCAAGCACAAGCTCGTCGCTGTAAAATTTGGTGACTCGGAGAAGGCCCGTATCGGCGACTGGGTGATGGCCATCGGCAATCCGTTTGGACTGGGCGGTACTGTGACGGTCGGCATCATCTCGGCGCGCAATCGCGATATTCAGTCCGGCCCCTATGACCGGTTCATCCAGACCGATGCGGCCATCAACCGCGGAAATTCCGGCGGCCCGCTTTTTGATATGAACGGCAATGTGATTGGCATCAATTCCGCGATCATTTCGCCTTCCGGCGGCTCCATCGGTCTCGGGTTTTCTATCCCGTCAGAATTGGCCATGGGTGTTGTCGACCAGTTGCGGCAGTTTGGCGAGACGCGCCGTGGCTGGCTCGGCGTGCGCATCCAACCGGTGACAGATGACATCGCCGAGAGTTTGGGGATGGCAAATTCTGAAGGTGCGCTGATTGCCGGTATCATCAAGGGCAGTCCGGTTGACGACGGGACAATTCAGGCCGGCGATGTGGTCAAGAAGTTCGATGGCCGCGATATAAAGGAAGTCCGTGATCTGTCGCGTATGGTCGCCGAAAGTTCAGTGGGCAAGACAATCGATGTTGTGTTGATCCGCAAGGGCAAGGAAATGACCGTAAAGGTTACCCTTGGCCGCATGGAAGATGGCGAAAAGAAAATGGCCGACAATGGCAGTGCCACGCCGGATAAATCCGTGATCAAGCCTGCCGAGATCAAAGTCCTGGGCATGACCCTTGGCGAACTGAACGCTGATACGCGCAAGTTAAATGGCATTGCTGATGATATAAAAGGTGTATTGATCACCGCTGTCGAGGCCAATTCCGCAGCTGCAGAAAAGCAGGTTCTGGCAGGAGAAGTCATTACCGAAGTTGCGCAGGAAACTGTGTCCACGCCGAAGGAATTTGCCGACAAGATCGATGCACTCAAGAAAGACGGACGCAAGAACGCACTGTTGATGGTTTCATCCAAAACAGGTGAACTGCGCTTCCTGACGCTTCGCATCGAGTAGGAAAGCAAGAATCAAAACAACATGTTGCAAGGGCGGCCTGAAGTGCCGCCCTTTGCGTTTTCAAAGCACGAAATCTGACTTGCGATATCCTTGCATGTAAAGAAGTGCCGTGAGGTCGCCATGGTCGATGCGATGCCTGGCTTGCGCCGCCACAGATGGCTTGGCATGAAGCGCGACGCCGCTGCCGGCAATTTCCAGCATCGACAAATCATTGGCCCCGTCGCCCACCGCAATTGCATCCTGAGCCGTTACGCCGAGGCGTTTTGTAATTGATGCAAGAGCATCCGCCTTGGCTTGACGTCCAAGGATCGGCTCCTGGACAAAGCCTGTGAAGGCGCCGCTTTCCTCCATCAAGACATTGGCCTGATTCTCGTCAAAGCCAAGCAACGCTGCGACGGGCTGCGTGAAACAGGTGAATCCGCCGGAAACCAAAGCGGTGTGCGCGCCGGACTTTTTCATCGTGGCGATCAACTCGCGTCCGCCTTGGGTGAGGGTGATGCGATTACGGATTACTTCATCAACGACGCCCGTTTTCAAACCTTTCAGCAACTCCACCCGCTCGCGCAGCGCGGACTCGAAAGGGATTTCGCCGTTCATGGCCCGTGCGGTAATTGCCGAAACATGCGCCTTGAGGCCAACCACATCGGCGAGTTCGTCGATGCACTCCTGGCCGATCATCGTGGAATCCATGTCGGCGATCAGGAGCTTTTTGCGGCGGTTGTCAAACTGTTGGACGATGACATCAATCGCCTGGCCCGCTGTGACTTCACGCAAGGCCGCCAATGCTGTTTCCTCGTCCAAACCGGTATCCGGAAGTAGATCGGCGGCGATGCCGTCGGCGAGCCAGTAGAGGGTGCGTGCGCCAATTGCTTCACTTGCGCGGGCAGCGAGTTCGGCTGTGAGGACAGGGGCGGCCGGATTGGCTATGAGGGTGGCAACAAGCATGGATGATTCCGGCCAAATGATGAGTGACATAAGCGCGATCCTGATAGCGGGGCCAACGGCAAGCGGCAAGTCCGGGCTTGGTGTTGAATTGGCCTTGTCCTGCGGTGGCTATGTGGTCAACACGGATTCGATGCAGGTTTATGATGTGTTGAACGTTTTGACTGCGCGGCCGGACGCCGGGGCCTTGGCGGCAGTGGATCATCATCTTTACGGGCATGTGCGCCCTTCGGCAGACTATTCCACCGGACGGTGGATGGCAGATGTTCAGGCGCTGATGGCACGTCCGGAGCTTGCGGGCCGGACACCGGTTTTTGTCGGGGGGACAGGTCTTTATTTTCGTGCGCTGACCGGCGGCATTTCTCAAATGCCTGATGTGCCGGATGCGGTGCGTAGGCGCTGGCGCGAGCGGCTGTCTGACGAGGGGGCGGAAGCGCTGCATCCGCTTTTGAGCGATGCTGACCCGCAGGCTGCCCAACGCATAAAGCCGCAGGACGGGCAGCGCATTGTGAGGGCGCTGGAAATATTCGAAGCCAGCGGCAAACCGATCAGTCATTGGCAGGGCATACATACCAAGCCGTTGATTGACCTTGACCGGGTGGAGCGCATTTTGTTGCTTCCCGATCGCGCTCTCCTTTCTCAGCGAATAGTAACACGGCTCGCGCAGATGGTGGATAAAGGTGCTTTGGACGAGGTGCGGGCGCTCCTTGCGCTTGATCTTGATGCCGCGCTTCCGGCCATGAAGGCGATCGGCGTGCCTGAGTTTGCGGCGCATGTGCGGGGAGAAACGAGCCTCGAAACGGCTTTGGAACTCGCAGCGATTTCGACGCGGCAATATGCCAAACGGCAGTCCACATGGTTCCGAAACCAGCCTGGCCCTGAGTGGAGCCGGCAATAAGGTGCAAGAAAAGTGCTTTGTTTTCTGACCGTTAACCATGATTTGACGAACTGGCCGAAAGTACAGCTTACCTTTGCGTAATGCAGGAAAAATGTCTCCGGAATTAACGCTCGCGTAAATTGATTGCGGCATTGATTGTTCCAAGCGGGGATTTTCAATGCGTTTCCACAAGGCCGAAATTGCGTTTTTCGTTTTCATGCTGCTGTTGATTGCGGCAGGCGGTTCGCTTTTTCTGGCGCACCTGCAGTTGAATGTCCTTGGCAAGCCGGGCGGTGAAAATGCCGCGCAAGGTCTGCACACTTTCCTTTATGCTGCCGGCGCGTTGCTTTCGACAGCGACGGCGTTTGGCGTCTTCTTCATTTTTCCGCTGATCCGCACCCAGGTGCAAGAGGGCGGCAAGCTGCGTCAGATGACTGAAACGCTTTCGGCCCGCTCGGAAACGCTTGAACATGCGGCTCTCACGGATGGGCTGACGGGCATGCAGAACCGGCGCTATTTTGACGATGCGCTGAAGGAATATCTGGAAGAATTCCGCCGCATCAACAAGCCGATCGGGCTGATGGTGCTGGATCTCGACCATTTCAAGCAGGTGAACGACACGCACGGCCACGATGTGGGCGATCAGGTGCTGCGCGAAGTGGCGGCGTGCCTCAAGAATTTCACGCGCTACCACGACATTGCGGCCCGTCTTGGCGGCGAAGAGTTTGCAGTTGTTGCGCCGAACATGGATCTTGAATCCCTGATGAAATTTGCCGAGCGCATCCGCAAGGCGGTCGCCGATCTCGTCATCACCTCCGGCAATGTGCGCCTTCGCGTGACCACCTCCGTCGGCCTTGCCGTCTGGGACGTTCACGAAGACGCCGACGGCTTCTACCGCCGCGCCGACCGGATGCTTTATCAAGCCAAACGACAAGGCCGCAACCGAGTCTGCGCCGCATAAAAACCCGTGAGGATGGCCAGCTGCGGGCGCTGATCTGCGCTCCGGTGCTCACATACTTGGTGTATGCTCCGCTCCGGTGCTCGCCCAACACCCGCATCTGACTCATCCTGACGGGTTTTTGGACCCTTTGAGAACCCGTGAGGATGGCCAGCTGCGGGGCGCTGGCAGGGGCTTGGTCTACACGGCTCATTGATTTCGACCATGCCGGTGCTACTGTTCGTGGCGGTGTTTGATGGAGGAAATGATGAAAGCCTTTCTCGCGCTTGCCTTTGCCGCCGCTTTTTCAAATCCGGCCCTAGCCGAAGTTCCGTGTGATGGCGGAAGACTGGATATATTCAAATTCGTTAAATGGGATTTCAAACCGGCCAGTTCCGGCAGGATGGAAATGACGCTGACTGTTCACAACGCCACGGACCATGATTTCAAGGAAGCGCAGGTCAAGTTCAGATGGGGTGAGTGGCACCAGTTCTTTTTCGATATCAAAACGCTTGCCAAGGCCAACAGCGATGTGACGTTCGTGAATTCTTACGGCATGCCTGAAAAGGACGCCCAAATGCTGCAGGCGATGACGCCGACGCTGTGCACCGTGACCACTTACGATGAAAACGACAACAGGGAACATTATGACTAGTGGTTGAGCCGGGCCCGAGAGCTTAAGCCGCACTTTTCCGACGCCACACCCCGTTTCCGAGGATGACGGGCCACGTTATGGCGAATGCGCAAATTTCATATCCGACTGCCGCCCCCGCCTCGGGGAGACGGAGTTCTTACCTCGACCCGAAAGTCGTCGTCGGGCGGAAGCTGGCGTCGCCTTCGCGGCGGCCGAGGCGCACGTCTTCGCCGGGGGTCCAGATTGGTGGCTGGTCGGTGAGGCGGCGGACGGGTTGGGCGGGGGCTGCGGGGGCTGGTGCGGGGGCTGGCGCGCCTTGGCTGCTCAGACCTTGGCTGTTCAGACCTTGGCTTGCCGTGTTGCCAAAGCGCGAGGATGGCGCGGGGGCGGGGGCTGGCATTTCGAAGCCGGTTTCCTCGTCTTTTTCCTGCTCTTTGGTGAGGCGCAGACGGTTGATGACGGTTTCGAGCGGGATGGCGGAGCCGCCGGCGGCGAGCTTGGCCTGATTGGCATAGATGTGGCTGCCGGGCAGTTTTGACTGCGGCACCACTTCGAACATCATGCGCATGGGGGTGGCAAGCGCTTCACCGAAGGCGATGGCTTCGC
>JANMEX010000381.1:0-2105 GCA_031377485.1 Phyllobacteriaceae bacterium | reverse complement strand
TGAGCCGGAGATCGGGCCGCTGGCAATTTGACCGCTGGTGTCTTGCAGCAATTTGGTTATGTCTGCGAGCGATGCGGTGGGAGCAAATGTAATCAGCAGGAAAGGTGTATTGGCACTTTCTCCTGTTCCGGCGACTTGAATGTCACCGGGCGTGCGGCTGCCGATGTTTTGAACTGTGACAACCATCAGAACAAGTGCTGCAGCGGCTGTGGCCAGAATCAAGGGCGCAGGTATTGCAAACGTTTTGGCAAAAAATGCCGAAAGGCGGGATACAGGCGAGGTGCGCGGTGCCGCTTCCTTTTCGAGGCTCTCGCTGAAACATTTGAACGCATCGGCGCGCGGACGAATTGCTTCATTGTCCGCTGATACAAGCACCATTTCACTTTCGGCAGCCATCAACGCATCTTCTGCTGACGGGTCATTGGCAAGCCAGTCTTCGACCCGTTGCAAATCATCACCAGACAAAGTGCCATTGAGATAAAACGGCAGCAGTGTTTCCATCTCGTCGCGGTGGGATATTTTTGACTGTTCGCTCATGATTTTATCCTCATGGCCAGCCCCTGTCGTGTCCGGCAGCTTTCAGTGCCTCGCCTAGTTTTGAGCGGGCGTAGAACATGCGGGTCTTGACCGTGGCTACAGGAATGCTGAGAATTTCGGCGATTTCGGTCACAGTGCGGCCTTGATAATAGGCAAGGTCAATGACGGTTCTGTGGTCATCGCCAAGCTTGTTGATACAGTTGCGCAGCGCCGTCGCCTTGTCGCCCTTCATCGAGGAGACATCGGGTGTGTCTGCATCGTCGATGATGCGCTCGGCTTCCAGGTCGTCGAGCGCATCTTCCTTGCGCTTGCGGCGGGCGGACAAGACTTTGTAGCGCGCGATGCCGAGCAGCCACGTTGTTACTTCCGAGCGGAATTCGAATTTGCCTGCCTGCCGCCAGACATCCAGAAAGACCTCGTTTGCAATATCATCTGCCATGGTATCCGAACCCGTTTGGCGTACCACGAACCGGTAGACCCGGGCGTGGTGGCGCATGAACAACAGTCGCACAGCCGCACGGTCGCCGGAGGCGACGCGCTTGATCAGGTCATTGTCTGACTGGGTGCCAGATGATGAACTCATTGCGGCCCTTCTGTTGGTTAAGTCGCCGGCAAAAGCGAAAAGGTTCAAACTTATTGGCGGTAAAAAATTACGGCCATCAAAGCCTAGTTTATCAAATCAGTGAAAGGAAGTGCTGCACGGGCTAATCCCCGTTGAATTGGTTTGGTTCATCCGGGGCGTTGACTCTGCCTGATTGGAAATAAGTGCAAGCTGTAGTGTTGAAAAACCCCGCGATCCGGTTTGATGAAATCAGTGCAAACGAATTTTGGCATTTTCCCCACAGCTTCGTGATCTCCGTCCAGCAGCCTGAGGATTGGACTTTCTCGACAGTCTGGATTTGACAGAAGCGTTTGGGGCGTCGGTTTAGTGACGGGCACAACCATACTTGGCAAATTCGGCGCAGTCTGGATCCTCGGCCCGGTGGCCGAGGATGACGAACCCGCGAATGTTTTTATCTTTAATGTCTGCTTGTGTTCTCAGGAAGTATTCGGCGCGTTCATCGCCTCGCGGGCGAAATAGTGGCAATCGCGCAGAATGTCATCGACGGCGTGAAGCGTCCGTTTGCGGTAACCCGGCGGCGGGCCGGGGCGGAAGGGCGAGATGCGGATCGGGCGGAATTGACCCTTGCGCTGAAGAAGGACATCGCGGCGCTGTTGCCAGCGGGCGAGACGGCGCGCTTGGCAGGGAAGATCGCTGAGCGCGTGGCGCAGCGCGCGAAGACGCAAGAAAAGCGATGCGGCATCGATTGGCTCGTCTTGTGATGGAAGGCGTTGCGGCGCTGCAGTGGAGTCTTCGTCGTAAGAGCTGGAAAAGCTGTTGGTCGGCACGGCGTCGATGCTGTGATCGAAGTCTTCATGATCAAAATGCTTGAGCGGATCAAACAGGCAGAAGGTTGGTGTTTTCTGAGCGCCAGCGGCTGAGAAGGCGGGCAAATCTGTTGGCATTGGACGGGAAGCGCGTGGCTTGAGCGCCAAGCCTTGCGCGGCAATGAGGATAAGGCGGCGGA
>JANMEX010000375.1:0-10375 GCA_031377485.1 Phyllobacteriaceae bacterium | reverse complement strand
GATTGCAGATGAGCAAGCGCTTCGCGGGCTGTTTCCGGCCACGCATGCGCTGGCGGCTTTGAAGTGCCAGAAATCGCTCGACAAGCACGCACGGGATTTTATCGGGCGTTCGCCGTTCCTGTGCCTTGGCACGCAGAATATGGATGGCAAAGCTGACGTCAGCCCGCGCGGCGATCCGGCGGGATTTGTCCAGGTTCTTGACAATACGACGCTCGCGTTACCGGACCGGCCCGGCAACAACCGGCTAGACAGTCTAGTGAATATCCTTGCCAATCCCATCGTCGGGCTGCTGTTTATCATTCCAGGCTATGACGACACATTGCGCGTGAACGGGATGGCGAGCCTTATCACTGACCCTGAAATTCTTGAACGGATGACCGTGAATGGCCGCAGCCCGCGGCTTGCCATCATTGTGAAAGTTCAAGAGGTCTTCCTGCACTGCGCCAAGGCGTTTAGGCGTTCACATTTGTGGAGCCCGGATCATTTACAAGATCGCAATGCGATGCCGTCGCTGATGAAAATTCTGCTGGATCAGACAATTGGCGCGCCGGGTGATGAAGCGGACATGCAGAAGCGGGATGCTGACCTTGAGGCAGATTACAGCACATCCATGTACTAGGCGCTGGCGCTTGAAGGGCCAATTGTCTGCGACGCCGGCTTTGAATAAACTTCCTGACAGTCACTGCGCAAGGAGACCTTCATTGCCGCCATCAAAACGCATACTCATCTTTGGCATCGTCATCGAAATCGGGCTCGCGGCGCTTGCGTGGTTTCTGATCAGACAGCTTCAATCCGGTGCGATGCAGCCGAGCGGGACTGTTGAAGAGACGAGCGCGACGATCTTGCAGGTGCTTGGTTCTGTGATGGGCGGGCTCGGCGGGGTGCTGATCGTGGTGTATTTCGTGCTGCGGCGGAAGGAACGAGTTGGGTGACGCATTGGGATCGGCAGGCTTCGCACTTCTTCTGCTTTTCTCTAGGCGACTGTTCCAACAGTTCCCCGCTATGGTCGGGCACTCGCATATGAGGTTTTCCCGATAGCTTCGTCATCCTCGGTCGCCGGGCCGAGGATGACGAGATTGATGTTTCATTGCCACCATTACCGTCGCTACCAAGCTGGCGGTCAAGCGGGAGGACTGTGCCTCATTCCCCAGCCACCAGCCCGGCCAATCCACGGTTCTTCATCAGCTTGTAATTGATCGAATCCATCAGCGCCTGGAATGATGCGTCGATGATGTTGTCGGACACGCCGACGGTCCACCAGCGCGCACCGGTGGCGTCGCGGCTTTCGATGAGGACGCGGGTGATGGCCTCGGTGCCGCCGTTAAGGATGCGGACCTTGTAGTCCACCAGCTCCAGATCCTCGATTTCGGATTGGTATTTGCCAAGGTCCTTGCGCAGCGCCAGATCGAGCGCGTTGACCGGGCCGTGGCCTTCGGCGACGGAGATGGTGCGCGTGCCGTCGATGCGGACTTTGACGACGGCTTCGGAGACGGTTTTCAAATTGCCCTTGGCGTCGTAGCGGCGCTCGACCATGCAGCGGAAACTGTCGACGCGGAAGAATTCCGGCACTGAATCCAGCGTGCGGCGAGCGAGCATTTCAAAGCTCGCATCCGCGCCTTCATAGGCATAGCCTTCGGACTCGCGGTCCTTGACGATCGAGATCAGCGTGTCGAGCTTGGGGTCGTTTTTGGCAACTGTGATGCCGCGACGCTCGAGTTCGGCAAGGAAGTTCGACTTGCCGCCCTGATCGGAAACCATGACCTTGCGGCGATTGCCGACCGTTTCCGGCGGGACGTGTTCGTAGGTTTTCGGCTCCTTGGCCAAAGCAGAGGCATGGATGCCGGCCTTGGTGGCGAAGGCGGAGGTGCCGACGTATGGCGACTGCGCATTCGGCGAGCGGTTGAGCAGCTCGTCAAAGGCGCGCGACAGGCGCTGGATGCCTTTGAGCGCGTCTTTGGAGATGCCGGTTTCGATCTTGTCCGCGAAGGCGGGCTTCAGCACCAGCGTCGGAATGATGGTGATGAGATCGGCGTTGCCGCAACGCTCGCCGATGCCGTTGAGCGTACCCTGCACCTGGCAGACGCCTGCATCTATCGCTGCAAGCGAGTTGGCAACGGCTTGGCCGGTGTCGTTGTGGGCGTGGATGCCAAGGTGTGTTCCCGGGATGCCCGAGGCGATGACGCTTGCCACGATGTCGCGCACTTCCTGCGGCTGTGTGCCGCCGTTGGTGTCGCACAAGACCACCCAGCGCGCGCCATTGTCATAGGCCGCCTTGGCGCATGCGAGTGCATAAGGTGCGTTGGCCTTGTAGCCGTCGAAGAAGTGTTCGCAATCAATCAGCGACTCTTTGCCGGTGGCGACTGTTGCCTTGACGCTCTCGGCGATGCTTTCGAGGTTTTCCTCGTTGGTGCAGCCGAGCGCGACGCGGACGTGATAATCCCAACTCTTGGCGACAAGGCAGACGGCGTCGGCGGGGGTCTGGAAGATTGCGGCGAGGCCCGGATCATTGGCCGCGGAGACGCCTGCCCGCTTGGTCATGCCGAAAGCGGTGAATTTGGCGCGGCCGGTCTGGCGCTCTGAGAAAAAGGTGGTGTCTGTCGGGTTTGCGCCCGGATAGCCGCCCTCGACATAATCCATGCCAAAATCGTCCAACAGCTTGGCAATCGCCTTCTTATCCTCGACGGAAAAGTCCACGCCCGGCGTTTGCTGGCCGTCGCGCAAGGTGGTGTCGAAGAGAGTGACGCGTTGTTTGGTCATGATCAGTCCATCAGGCCGTCAGGTTTTTGCCGGCGTATTTATCGGTCGCATAGATTAACCGGTCGAGAATGCCGGGTTCGGAATAGGCGTGTCCGGCGCCTTCCACCAGAAAAAACTCGGCTTCGGGCCAGTTTTTATGCAAAGCCCATGCATATTTTGCCGGGCATGGCATGTCATAGCGACCGTGGACGATCACGCCGGGGATGCCATGAAGCTTGTGGGCGTCGCGCAAGAGCTGGCCTTCTTCAAGCCAGCCACTGTGGACAAAATAGTGGTTTTCGATGCGGGCGAAGGCGAGCGCGAACTCGTCTTCGGCGAAACTGTCGCTGTAGGCGGGGTTTGGCAGAAGTGTGATCGTCTCGCCTTCCCACAGGCTCCAAGCTTTGGCTGCGGCAAGCTGAACTGCGCGATCAGGATCCACGAGGCGCTTGCGGTAGGCGGCCATCATGTCGCCGCGCTCGGCCTCGGGAATGGGGGCGAGGAAGCGCTCGAATTTGTCCGGAAACATTTCCGAGACGCCGTGCTGGTAATACCAAGAAAGTTCGGGGCGCGTGAGCGTGTAGACGCCGCGCACGATGAGTTCGGAGACATGTTCGGGGTGCGTTTGCGCATAGGCGAGCGCCAGCGTCGATCCCCATGAGCCACCGAAGACCAGCCATGTGTCCACGCCAGCCATTTCGCGTAGCCGCTCGATGTCGGCGACGAGATGCCAAGTGGTGTTTGCCTCCAGGTTTGCGTGCGGCGTGGAACGGCCGCAGCCGCGCTGGTCGAACAACAGGACATCATAAAGGGCGGGATCAAACAGGCGGCGATGGGCGGGCGAGCAGCCGCCGCCCGGCCCGCCATGCAGGAAGACGGCGGGCTTGGCGCCGGGTGTGCCTGAGCGCTCCCAGTAAATCTTATGGCCGTCACCGACATCGAGCATGCCGTGGGCGTAGGCGTCGATTTCTGGATAGAGAGTGCGCAGGGTCATTTGTTTTCCTTGAGCGGCCAGACTTGCGTGTCGTGGTCCGGGTGCTGGTGATTGGTGGAGAAGATGGCGGCAAGGCGCGCGCCGCCGTCGGTCTCGGACTGGAAACTTTCGGTCTCGTAGATCGAGACAAGCTGTTTGAACCATGGCAAGCGCGATTCAATACCGCTTTGCTCAACCGGCATGATGTCTTCCGGATTGTCGAGCGAGCCGAGCGTGATGTTGAGATGCTGGACGCCTTCGATGGTTTCGAACGTCAGTGGCGTGCCGCACTTTTCGCAAAAGCCACGGCGGACAAGATCTGACGAGTTGAAATGACTGGCGGTGCCGCGTGTCCATTTGAACGTTGCAAGCGGGGCGTTTGCGAGCGGCATGAAGTAGTTTCCCGCTGCCTTTTGGCACATGCGGCAGTGGCAAAGATGGGCGGTTTCGAGCTGCACATCGGCCGAATAGCGCACGGCACCGCATTGACAACCGCCTGATAAACGCTTTGATGTCATGGGTTTATGTTCCAATTCTCATCTGTATTATGATCTGGATGCTGGTAGGACACCAGCCTGTCCAAGAAGGGCGCATCGGCAATGTCATCGAGCGTGACACGCTCGGGAAGTGCCGCAATGCCATCGCACCAAGGCCGCTTGCCCTCAATACCATATGCGATGGTCGGGGCCACCGCATCGGGATTGTCAAATGCAATGACACAAAGCGCCAGACCGTCCGGCGCGTCATATGCAAGCGGCGTTCCGCATGCTGAGCAAAAGCCGCGGCGGGCGGCGCTTGAGGACTGGAACCATGAAGGAGCGCCGCGTGTCCATTCGACCGGGTTCTCGCCGGGGCCGACCAGAGCAAGAAACGGAGCGGACGAGGCTTTCTGGCACATGCGGCAATGGCAGACCGACGAGGTACCCGGATTGCCGGTCACGCGGAAGCGCACTGCGCCGCATTGGCATCCGCCGGAAAGCGTGATTGCGGTCATGCACCCTCCGGCCGGTGGCAGACGGATTCGACATTGTTGCCATCCGGATCGAAGACAAATGCGCCGTAGTAGTCGGCATGATACTGCGGACGCAGGCCCGGCCCGCCATTGTCCCTGCCGCCTGCCTTCAGCGCGGCGTCGTAGAAGGCGCGAACTTCGGCGCGATTCTGGGCGGCAAAGGCGAAATGCAGGCCGGTGTCGCCCTTGCCTTCATTGATCCAGAACGTCGGATGATCGCGGCCATAGCCGACTACATGCCTGCCGCCGGTGAATTGCAGCGGGATTTCCTTCATGAGTGAGCCTCCGAGCGCGGTGAAGACCGCGTCATAGAAGGATTTGGATTTCGGGTAGTCGGATACGGATATGCCCATATGGTCGATCATTGAATTGACCTTTCGTTGGTGGTGATGATGATGTGCTGGCAGACGCCGGTCATATCGTTCAAAGCGTCATCATTGGCGAAGCGCAGGACTTTCCAGCCGGATTTTTCGAAGAACATTGTCCTTGCAAAATCATAACGCTGGGCGTCCCGATCATTGTGCTGCGCGCCGTCCAGTTCAACGATGATTTTGTGCGCTGGACAGGCGAAATCCACGATGTAATGGCCAATTGGAAACTGGCGGCGGAAGCCAAGGTCCATCAGGCGATGGGCGCGGACCGAGTTCCAGAGTTTTAGTTCGGCTTCGGTCATCGCCGTCCGCATGGATTTGGCATTGCCTCGCTGGCGGGAGGGGATGAGGTTATGGGGCATTGGCGCGGCCTAAGTTTGGATTGTCTCCCTCGGATATCTTTGCGCCAGGCGCCCCCCTCTTGCCGCTGCGCGGCGTTCTCCCCCGCGAGGGGGGAGATCGGCTGCCGTCATCTTTTTCTGCCAAACGCCAGCATTGAAGATTGGCGAAAGCGGTCGCGCCGCCCGATCTCCCCCCTCGCGGGGGAGAACGCCGCGCAGCGGCAAGAGGGGGGCGCCTCGCTCCAAACTCTCCGAGAGAATCACCCTGCACCATCACCGCTTGACCTCCCAGGTCGTCACCCGCTCGCCGGTCACCGGGTCCTTGCTGTCTTTCAGCTGGATGCCCTGCTCCAAGAGTTCATTGCGGATGCGGTCGGCGTTGCTGAAGTCTTTGGCGGCGAGGAAAGCGAGGCGAGTTTTTGCTTTCGTTTCTATCTCTTGCCGCTCATCTGCAGCGCCAAAATTCGCGACACTTTGCGACAGAAAATCTAGCCCTTCAAATCCGAGCAATTCCGATCCGAGTTTGAAGTCGATCCTTGCTTTCTCGTCGCCCGATTTCGCGTCTTTGTAGAGCCGTTGCATATCTGAGATGAATTTCGGTGTATTCAAATCATCGGCAAGCGGGCTGTCAGTGAGTGAATAGCCAGAAGTATTTGTGCCCAGCGATAGGTCCGACCACCTAAGCAGAATATTCTCCGCCTCTTCCAGCCGTCTCACACTGAAATCAATCGGCTCCCGGTAATGCGTCATCAGCATCGCCAGCCGGAGCACCTCTCCGGGCCATTTGCGGCCGCCGAAGTTGGTGGTGTTCAGCAGCTCGTCGATGGTAAAAAAATTCCCGTCGCTCTTGGACATTTTCTTGCCCTCGACCTGCAGGAACCCGTTGTGCATCCAGACATTCGCCATCACGTCGGTGCCGTGGGCGCAGCGGGATTGGGCGATTTCGTTTTCGTGGTGGGGGAAGATAAGGTCCAGCCCGCCGCCGTGGATGTCGAAGGTTTCGCCGAGGTGAAACTGCGACATGGCCGAGCATTCGATGTGCCAGCCGGGGCGGCCGTGAATCACAACATCAACGCCATTCTCGCTAAAGGCGCCTGTCCAGCCGGGCTGGTCAGCAGCGCTTTCTTTCCAGAGGACGAAATCTCCGGGGTTGCGCTTGTGGGCCTCGACGGCGATGCGGGCGCCGGCCTGCTGGTCTTCGAGTTTGCGGCCTGACAGCTTGCCGTAGTCTTTCATGGAGCCGACAGCAAACAGGACTTCCCTGCCCTCATTGCCAGTCGCAACATAGGCGTGGCCGCGGTCGATGAGCTGCTGGATGATCTTGACCATGCCACCGATGTGTTCAGTCGCACGCGGCTCGAAGGTCGGCTCCAGGCAGCCAAGCGCCTTCACGTCCTGATGGAACTGGTTGGCGGTCTTTTCGGTGACGTTGCGGATCGCCTCGTTGAGCGGCAGGTCCGGGAAATCGCGCAGCGCACGGGCGTTGATCTTGTCGTCCACGTCGGTGATGTTGCGCACGTAGGTGACGTGGTTTTCACCGTAGATGTGGCGCAGCAGCCGGTAAAGCACGTCGAACACGATGACCGGGCGGGCGTTGCCGATGTGGGCAAAGTCATAGACTGTCGGGCCGCAGACATACATGCGCACGTTTGACGGGTCGATGGGTTTGAAATCCACCTTTTCGCGGGTCAGCGTGTTGTACAGTTTCAGGGTCGTCATGCGTGTTCTTCCTTGGTCCGCCAGCCGGAACCTTTTTCGCATGATCTTTGGATTATGGACGAAAACGGTCTGGCCAAGTCTATTGGCCAGCTTGGGCTAGCCAATAATGATTGAGCCGTCGATACAAATTGAGCGCGTGCGCTTTGTTCTGTCCATGCTCTGACAATGGCTTTTTGGTGGGCCATGGTCAAGAGCAATACCCCATGCGGGTGATGCACGAAATTCTTCAGGAGCGCATGAATTGAACATGAACGCGGCGTTCAGCGCCGGTTCCATTCCGCTGCGTCAAGTTTAACACAACGGGAAAAACAAGCCCGGGGAACACGAAACAAACGAAACCCTAATTGAGGAGAACCATCATGAAAACCATTCATTCCACTCTGCTTGCAGCATCCGCGATCTTCTTCAGTGCATTGGCATTTTCAGGCGCGGCAAAAGCCGACGACCAATCATTCAGCAACCCAAAGGTTGGCGGCCAGCGCCTTGACCTTTGCCTCAACTGGGGCAGCGGTTGCGGCAAGCCGGCAGCTGATGCCTGGTGTGTGACCAAGGGCTTTGAAACATCGGTTGGCCATGTGGTCGCCAACGATATTGGCGCGATGACGCCGACCCGGCTGATCACCACCGGCGCTGTTTGCGACCAGGGCTTCTGCGACGGCTTTGCGCAGGTGACTTGCCACAAGACCGCCCCGCCCGTCCCTGCGATGCAGGTTTTCGTCAAACCGAAACAGCAGGGCATGCGGCTTGATCTGTGCGTCAACTGGGGTGAAGGCTGCGGCCAACCTGCAGCCAATGCATTTTGCAAGGCCAAAGGCTGGGACCACGCCGCCTCGTATGCGGTTGCCAACAACATCGGCCAATTTGTTCCAACGCGCCTGATCGGCACAGGTGCCGTTTGTGATCAGGACTTCTGCGACGGGTTTAAAGTGATCACTTGCGCAAATTGAACGCGCGACCAGATTTGACAGTAAACATGCCGGGCGGAAACGTCCGGCATTTTTCTACAACTAAAGTTGCGGCATACCCCATTTGGGTGATGCGCGTTATCTGCAACTTACGCTAGGTTATGTTCATGCCGCAACGGAAACCCGAGGCGGCGACGAAATCCCGGATGAATTTGCGCCCCACTTAACATCCGGGCCTGCCGTCTGTATCCCATCGGACCGGGATACAGGCGGCATACTATTTTTCCGGGCTAAATTTCTTGTTGTTTTGACATTCACTTGCCGAAAACCCATGTTTGATGGCAAAAGCCATATAAACCGCTGTTTAGAGCGGCAGGATCGAAAAATCATGGTCTCCTACATCGACGCAACCACTGTTCCGCTGAAAAACACCGGGCAAATCCATCTTTATGGCGCGGACGCCTTTGAGGGCATGCGCAAGGCGGGACAGTTGACGGCGCGCTGCCTCGATGCGCTGGCGGAAATGGTTGTGCCGGGCATGACAACCGGAAGATTGACCGGTTCGTTTTTGAATTCGGTGCTGACAATGGCGCGCTTCCGGCGACGTTGAACTATCGCGGCTATACGAAATCTTGCTGCACTTCGATCAACCATGTGGTTTGCCACGGCATTCCAGATGACAAGCCGTTGCGCGAAGGCGATATCGTCAACATCGACGTGACCTATGTGCTTGATGGCTGGCATGGCGATGCGAGCCGGATGTATCCAGTGGGCAAGGTGAACCGGGCGGCGGAACGGCTGATGGAAGTGACCTACGAATGCCTGATGCGCGGCATAGAGGCGGTGCGGCCAGGCGCGCGGACGGGCGCGATTGGAGCGGCCATCCAGACATTTGCCGAAAAGGAACGCTGCTCGGTGGTGCGCGATTTCTGCGGCCACGGCATTGGGCTGCTGTTTCATGATTCGCCCAACATTTTGCATTATGGCGTGCCGAACGAGGGCGTTGAAATGCGGCCGGGCATGATTTTCACCATTGAGCCGATGATCAATCTGGGACGCCCACACGTCAAAGTGTTGGCCGATGGCTGGACGGCGGTGACACGGGACCGGTCTTTGTCTGCGCAATATGAGCATACGATCGGCGTTACGGCCACAGGTTGTGAAATTTTCACAACTTCGCCCAAAGGCCTCGACCATCCGGGGATTTCGATCTAGTTTCAACCTGCAGGGGTTGAAGCATGGCGAGCGATGAATCATCATTTTCTGGATTTGGCGAGGCGCGGCAGCAAAAGCCGAGCGGAAAAGCAGTTGTCGTTGATGACGACGTTGCCGGCCATCGCTTCCGGCTGCGCACGCGGTTCAAGACATCGGGAGCTGATGCGCTGGCCGATTACGAGTTGTTGGAGATGGTGTTATTTCGCTCAATCTCCCGCGCGGACACCAAGCCGATAGCCAAGGCGCTTTTGAAAAAATTCCACACGGTAGGTGGTGTTTTCGGTGCGCCGGAGCCGCTGCTTCGCGAGGTGCCGGGTGTTGGAGAGGCGGTGGCGCTTGATTTGAAGCTTGTATTTGCCGCCTCGCAACGGTTGTTGAAAACGGAAATTGCCGGAAAGGAAATCTTAGCCTCGTGGAGCAAGGTGATTGATTATTGCAAGGCGAGCATGGGTTTTGAAACGCGCGAACAATTTCGTATCCTTTTTCTGGACAAGAAGAACGCGCTGATTGCCGACGAGGTGCAGCAGACAGGGACTGTTGACCATACGCCGGTTTATCCGCGCGAAGTGGTCAAGCGTGCACTGGAACTTGCGGCGACGGCAATCATTTTGGTGCACAACCATCCGTCGGGAGACCCGACACCTTCCCGGGCAGACATTGAGATGACGCGGACAATTGTCGAGACGGCAAAGCCGCTTGGAATTGCGGTGCATGACCACATCATCATCGGGCGCGACGGGCATACGAGCCTCAAAGGTCTTCAACTTATGTAACCGTGATTAACTCAAATGCTTTACCATTCGCCAAGGATTTGATTTCGCACAACAAAAAACGGGAATATGGAGACGGGAAAGACGAAGGATTTTTCCGATGGCCCAAGCCCAACTCACCATTCGTGTTCATGCGCGCGATCCATACAAGAATAAGGCCAGCGTAGAATTCGGCTTCCGCGCCAAGCGGTTTCAGGAAATCCGCCGGATCATTCAAGAAATTCTGGACGAGAAAGACCGTTGCCATGTGCTTGATCTCGGAGGATCGGAGAAATACTGGCTGATCGGCGAGGATTTCATCAAGGCGAACCGCGAGCGGCTGCAATTCACGAT
>JANMEX010000348.1:0-4220 GCA_031377485.1 Phyllobacteriaceae bacterium | reverse complement strand
ATGTGCTGCATGAACGGATCGGAATGGGGATGAAGATCATGGGCTTTGAGAACTCGGTACTGGCGCGGCGCTTCACGATCATCTGCCTGCTAGTGACCATTTTCGGGATTTGCTTTGCAGGTCTTGTCCAGAACTTCTCCCGCCCGGCACGGGCATACGAAATAGGAATGGTCGTTCCATGCGTTTTCGAAGAAGGGCTTACGTGCAAGGCCCCGCGCAACTAAAGACTGGAAGGGATACTAAAATGAACATGATCAAACGCTATGCAAACCATCTCTTTTCTGCCGTCGTGCTTTTGGCTTTGTTTGCGGCCCCCGCTTTTGCGCTTTCAACGACGATGGGCGATAGTCACCGCAATGTTTCCGGTGCCGGTTTTGTCTTGATGGTTTCTTTGCAGCGCAATGCCAGCTGAGTTCCTCCCCTCAGCGGCATTGCAAATAACGGGCGCGCTGCCCTCCCGGCGTGCCCGTTTTCATGACAATCGCATGAAATTTTGCGAAGGGCCTTTTCGCCGCCGTCATGAATGCCTAATAGTTCGCCATGAAACATACAGAAGCATTTGACACGACGTTGGTCGTTACCCCGCCCGAAATTGAACCCCGCAGCTTTATGGACGCCGACAAGGCTGTTCAGGAGTTGAAGCGCATTTATGCGCGAAACACGCAATTCCTGCGCGATTGTTTTGAGGCTGTTGGCCGAGGAGAACGCCCCGGCGGCCGTGCCCGCGCGTTTTATCCGGAAATTCGCTTCACAACCACGAGCTATGCGCAGGTTGATACCCGCCTTGCTTATGGCCACGTGACCGCGCCCGGCTCTTATTCAACCACCATCACCCGCCCCGATTTGTTCGAGCCGTATCTCGAAAAGCAGATTGATCTGTTGATCCGCAATCACGGCGTACCGGTGATTATTGCCGAATCGAAGACGCCGATCCCGCTGCATTTCGCTTTCCTCGAAGGGACGCATGTCGAGGCGTCAGTCGCCGAACAGTTGAACAAACCGTTGCGCGATGTATTTGATGTGCCGGATCTCAATGGCACTGACGACCGGATCGTAAATGGCACATTTGATCATCCGACAAACGAGCCGGAGCCATTGGCCCCGTTTACTGCACAGCGGATCGATTATTCACTGCACAGACTGACCCACTATACTGCGACCAGCCCGCAACATTTTCAGAACTTCGTGCTTTTCACCAACTACCAGTTCTACATCGATGAGTTCACCGCCTATGCACGCAATCTGATGGCAGAGGGTGGAGGCGGATATGATTGTTTCATTGAGCCTGGCAATGTGATCACTCGCGCCGGAAGTATAGTGCATGAGGGCGAGGCGCTTGGCCGTCTGCCACAGATGCCTGCTTACCATCTCAAGAAGGGCTCATCCGGCGGCATCACGATGGTAAACATCGGTGTCGGGCCGTCCAATGCTAAAACGATCACCGACCATATCGCCGTGCTTCGTCCCCATGCGTGGGTGATGCTTGGCCATTGTGCGGGCCTGCGCAACAGCCAGGCGCTCGGGGACTATGTGCTTGCTCATGCTTATGTGCGCGAAGATCACGTGCTGGACGCCGACCTTCCCGTTTGGATTCCCATCCCGGCGCTTGCGGAAATCCAAGTCGCGCTTGAAGATGCCGTCGAAGAGGTTACGGGCCTTGAAGGGTATGAACTGAAAAAGATCATGCGAACCGGCACGGTCGCGACCATCGACAACCGAAACTGGGAACTGCGCGACCAGCGCGGCCCTGTCCAAAGGCTTTCGCAATCTCGCGCCATTGCGCTCGATATGGAAAGCGCCACGATCGCTGCCAATGGTTTCCGGTTCCGTGTGCCTTATGGCACTCTGCTCTGCGTTTCGGACAAGCCATTGCATGGCGAGTTGAAGCTGCCGGGAATGGCGACTGATTTTTACAAGCGCCAAGTGTCGCAGCATCTCACCATCGGGATACGTGCGATGGAAAAGCTTGCCGCTATGCCGCAGGAAAAGCTGCATTCACGAAAGCTGCGCAGCTTTTTCGAAACGGCGTTTCAATGAGCTAGCACAACGCGACGTTTATCGCGGGGCTTTCAGTACTTTTAATGGCTTACTGTCGCTTTGCCCAACACAACCGGGCTGATGCACACGGATTGCACCGGCTCGCCCAACACCTGCCGCAATTTTCGCGTCGAAAGGCTCTGTAAATTCTGGAGCCTTTTGATGCATATTGTGCGTGTTGTCCTGTTGCTCGTCGGCACGATGGTTCTGGCGTTGTTGATCGCGGGGCATCTCAACAGGCTGCATCCGGCATTGGATTCCATTGGTCATTTCCGGCTGCATCTTGCAGTGACCGGTCTGATAATTGGCATTCTGCTGCTCGCATCAAAAAGTCTGCTTGGTGGATCGGCTTTGCTCATTGTCTCGGCGTTTTCGCTTTTCACGACCGGATGGCCGGTGATCGGCGTGAGCAAGGCGCAAGCGATGGGCGACGCGGGGGCAACCTACCGCCTGTTGCAGACGAACCTTCGCTTTGACAACTCAACACCCGAAGAGTTTGTCAGGCTGCTTGGCGAAACCAAACCTGACATCGTCACGATTGAAGAAATATCTGAAATGTGGGCCGCGAAGCTGACGATTATATCTGCAATGTATCCATTTCAATTTGTCTGTCCGGGGCGCGACAAGATCGGTGGCGTGGCTATTTTGTCGCGTCGTCCTTTTGTTGATGGAGCTCTTGCCCATTGCGATGGTGAAGGCGCGGTTGCGGTTCAAACTGTTGATGTTGCAGGGCAACCAGTCACAATATTGGCGATGCATCTTGAATGGCCGTGGCCAAAAATGCAGCCTCAACAGTTGATCGCCTTGAAGCCCTTGTTCAAGTCAATCATCGACGCCAGAAATCCAGTTCTGATTGGCGGCGACATGAATGCGACGCCGTGGAGTGCGGCGATTTCGAAAATCGCAGAAGGAACGGGGACAAGTGTTCTGCCACAGGTCTGGGGCACATGGTTTTTTGTAAACTTGCCAAAAAGCCTTGCACCGTGGTTGGGGCTCCCGATTGACAACATTCTGCATAGCCAAGGCATCACACTGCGATCAGCAAAAACGCAACGCATAATTGGCTCCGACCACAGGCCAATTCTTGTCGAATTTTCGCTGCCGCCGAAGGCTGATTCAGCGGCAGGCGAAGCTTTGTCCGGTGGATTTCAACGTGCTGTCGAAAACGCCAAATCTGCCATGACGAAATCAACGTCATACGCATTGATCGCCGCAGTACCGAGTGTGCGCATGACCAGAAGCCCGTAGCCAAGTTCCCGCCCAGCTACGGTTGGAATATTCGTGGTAATTGCGGCCACCAATGCTCCATTGATCCTGAAATCGGCGCTTGTGCCTGCTGCGTTGACTTCGATTTCCATCTTGTAGGTGGTGTTTATCGTTGCTGTTATCAGCGTATCAACGGCGGTTTCGATGCTATTTGATCTTGTTACAGCTTGGAATTTTCCCCCATTGACGCCGTCGGTGTAGCGAAAGAAAGCACCGTCAACGCTTTCACCGGCGCTGTTGTCTATAAATCCGGACCGAAGGCTCCAAGTGTCTACCGTGTTTGACAAGGTGTTCAACCGGATGCGGCTTGCCCATTTTGCCAAGCCCTGCCCCAATTGAAATACGGTGAAAACCGGAGAGGTGATTGACCCTCGATTGGTCGCCACGGTCCCAAGCGCTAGGCGCAGTGCACCGATGGAATTGTTGTCAGTAAAATCAATTTGGCTGTGTGCAACGCCAGTTCCGGTAACTGTAAATGCCCAGTCAGGTGTGTTCACTGCCGACATGCAATCGTGAAATGCGTAAAAGCGCCCAGCGTTGGAGTTGGGCTCCACTGAAGCGGCGGCCGGGGCTGCCCATGCGCCGTCTGCGCGCAGAAAGTCCGCAGTCCCGCCACCTGATGCGGGAGCAAGGCCTTTGAGTGTCGTGCTGAAATTGTTGAGTAGTGCCGTAGCTTGCGTGCCAGTCAGATCTTCTGGCGCACCTGCCCCGGCAGTGGTGCGACCCTTGAACCGAGCGGTCGGCATGCCGGCAAGTGCGGCGTTTGACACGGAATTTGCGCGCAGTGTTACAGTGCCGCTGGTCCTGTCGATGCGAAGCGCCTCGTTCCAAGCCGAACCATCCGGGCTGACCTTAATGCTGAAGTCGTCATCACCGGCCAGACCGATTTCGGCACGGCCTGAAAATCCGGTCTGGAA
>JANMEX010000339.1:0-11091 GCA_031377485.1 Phyllobacteriaceae bacterium | reverse complement strand
GAAGCCTCCCAAATGGTGATCGCCACCAAAGGGCGCTTCCCCATGGGCAAAGGCCCGAACGACATCGGCCTTTCGCGACGCCATTTGGGCCGGGCACTTGATGCCAGCCTGCGTCGTGTGGGTGTTCAACAAATTGACCTTTATCAAATGCACGCGTTTGATGCGCTGACCCCGCTTGAAGAGACACTGCGTTTCCTTGACGACAGCGTGCGCAATGGCAAAATCGCCTATTACGGTTTTTCCAATTTTCTCGGCTGGCAACTGACCAAGGCGGTTTGGCTCGCCAAAGCCAATGGCTATACTTCACCTGTCACGCTGCAGCCGCAGTATAATTTGCTGGTTCGCGACATCGAGCATGAGATCGTGCCCGCCTGTATTGATGCGGGCATGGGCATGTTGCCATGGTCGCCGCTGGCGGGCGGGTGGTTATCTGGAAAGTACAAGCGCGATATAGCACCGGTCGGCGCTACTCGCCTCGGTGAGGATCCAAACCGCGGCATGGAAGCCTTTGGTCCACGCAACGCGCGAGGTCGCACATGGGATGTGATTGATGTCGTCAACACCATTGCCAGGGCACGCGGCGTCTCGATGGCGCAAGTGTCGCTGGCCTGGGTTGCGGCGCAGCCAGCCGTAACATCTGTGCTTATCGGCGCACGAACACGCGAACAGTTGGCGGACAATCTGTCAGCTTCGAAACTTGTGTTGACTCCCGATGAAATTGCGACGCTGAGCGCCACGAGCGCACCGGAAATGGCAGACTATCCATACGGAAAGGGCGGCATTGACCAGCGTCATCGCAAGATCGAAGGCGGACGTTGAGCGCTTGTAAAGCGGACGCTGAGGCGAGATAGTCACAACTCTTCCCGCGGAACAATTCGATGACCCGATTTCCCTCAACCGCCTGCGAACTTCTTACACCCGCTGAAATGGGTGAAGCCGACCGGTTGACGATTGCTTCCGGCATTGAAGGCATGGCATTGATGAATGCGGCCGGACAAGCGGTGAAGGATGTGGTGCTCGGCCAATTTCCGGAATTGAAACGTGCAGTAATTCTGTGTGGCCCGGGCAACAATGGTGGCGACGGCTATGCTGTTGCGCGGCTTCTTTCCGAACGCAGCGTGCCGGTGGTTCTGTACAAAAATGGCGTGCCAAAGCTTGGTTCGGATGCGGCCAAGGCAGCGTCACTTTGGAGCGGCACAAGTCTGCCTTTGGCACAGCTAAGTCTTGTTGCAGGGGACGTGGTTGTTGACGCCCTTTATGGTGCCGGGTTCAAGGGTAAACTGGAAGGTTTCGATGCTGATGCTGCAAGGCTGACACGAGAAAGCGGTGTTCCAGTTGTTGCCGTCGATTTGCCGAGCGGTCTTTCCGGCGTGAGTGGCGCGGCAGGCGGCGAAGCGTTCCGCGCCAACCATACGGTCACTTTTTTCCGCAAGAAACCCGGCCACTTGCTCCAGCCCGGTCGTGAACTTTGTGGCACCTTGCATGTTGCAGACATTGGAATCAGCGGGCGCGTTCTTTGTTCAATCAAGCCAACCTTGTTTGAGAACGGCCCTTGCATGTATGCGCGCGCTCTGCCCCGGCCTTCTGTTACGACACACAAATACGCCCGCGGCGCGGTCGGTGTTTTTTCAGGCGAAGCGCATGCGACAGGCGCGGCACGGCTTTGCGCCGCCTCAACTGCGCGAGCAGGCGCCGGCGCTGTCACCTTGCTGGGTCCCGATCAAGCCCTGACCTCTATGGCAGCGCAGGTTACTTCCGTGATGTTGCGCAAGGTGGAAACGCTTGAAGACGTTGAAAGTGTCGCAGCAGACCAAAAGCTGCGAACACTGGTCATCGGTCCAGGCTTCGGGCGCTACCGGTTTTTGCACGAAGCAGTGCTGGCAATTTTGACAGCTGAATTTACTCGCCCTCTTGTGCTTGATGCCGATGTATTTTCAGCGTTTGCCTTTGAGGGAGATGCATTGTTCAAAGCGATCAAATCCAGTCTGGCAACCGTCGTGATGACACCGCACGAAGGCGAGTTTGCACGGCTGTTTCCGGACCTTTCCAAAGACGACTTGCCTAAACATGAGCGTGCCCGCGAAGCGTCATTGCGCGCAGGCGCAGTGATCATACTAAAAGGATCTGACAGCGTCATCGCCGCGCCGGACAGGCGCGCAGCGATCAATTCGAATGGCGGCCCCGAATTGGCGACGGCAGGTTCTGGTGATGTGCTTGCAGGATTTGTCGGCGGGTTGATGGCGCAAGGAATGCCTGCCTTCGAAGCCGCCTGTGCCGCAGTTCATTTGCATGCTGCTGCCGGCGCACGACTTGGCCCGGGACTGGTCGCCGAAACGCTGGCTGAAGAAATCCGGTTGGGCGTCTAACCTTCCGGAACCACTATAAAAGTCAATAAAAACTGCGATTTACCGCGCTGCACAACCGATTTATTGCAGCGCACCCCTTCCTTTATCAACTTCGCAAGCGCTAAGGTGGGGCTCCTGAAACAACAGCCCGGTGTACAATGGCGATCGAAACGCCCGAGAAGAAACCGGCGCCGAAACGGCGGCGCACTCCCTCCTATGTCAAGAATGTGCGCGGTGTGCGCAATTGGAAAGAGGCCAAGGATTGGCTTCAATGGCGTTCCATCGAAGACATTGAATGCATGACCCCGGATCTTGCCGGGGTGCCACGCGGCAAGATGATGCCATCAACAAAATTCACAACCGAAACATCGCTGGCTTTGCCCAACGCTGTGTTCCGCCAGACCATTACCGGCGATTATCCGGAAGAAACCGGCGAGTTCAAGCATGATCCGCTCGACAGCGATTTGAAGCTGATGCCGGATTTGACGACGTTATCCGTTGTTCCATGGGAAACCGATCCGACTGCGCAAGTCATTTGCGACATCGTGTCCATCTCCGGCAAGCCGATCACCTATACGCCGCGCAATTTGCTCCGCCATGTTGTCGGCCTTTATGCCGCCAAGGGCTGGACCCCGGTTGTCGCGCCGGAAATCGAGTTTTATCTGGTCGCCCAAAACATCGACCCGGATTATCCGTTGCAAACGCCGAAGGGCCGCTCCGGCCGTTCGATTTCCGGCGGTCAAGCCTACTCTATTGCCGGCATCAACGAGTTCGATGATCTGGTCGATGATATCTATCATTATTCGGAAAAGCAGGGTCTTGAGATCGACACGCTGATCCATGAAGAGGGTCCGTCCCAACTCGAAATCAACTTGCGCCACGGCGATCCCTTGGCGCTTGCCGATCAGGTTTTCCTGTTCAAGCGCACAATTCGTGAAGCTGCACTGAACCATGACATGTATGCGACCTTTATGGCCAAACCGATTCAAGGTCTGCCGGGTTCGGCCATGCATATTCACCAGTCGATCATCAACAAGAAGACCGGCCAGAATATTTTCACTGCCGAGGACGGCAAGGAAACGGCTGAGTTCCGCCATTTTATCGGCGGCATGCAGCGCTATATTCCGAGCCTTCTCGTTATGCTCGCGCCCTATGTGAATTCGTATCGTCGCCTGACGCCGGGCTACTCCGCGCCGGTGAACACGGCTTGGGGTTATGATAATCGGACCACGGCGTTTCGTGTGCCGCCATCTTCGCCCGGTGCGCGCCGCGTGGAAAACCGCTTGCCTTCATCAGATGCCAATCCCTATCTGGCGCTCGCAGCCTCGCTGGCTGCCGGATATCTGGGCATGATCAACAAGCTCGAGCCGACGGAAGCTTCAACCGGCAATACTTATGGCGGCGGTGTCCAGTTGCCGCGCGGGCTTTTGGAAGCGGTGGCATTGTTTGAGGAAGACAAGGATTTGCGCGCTGTCCTCGGCAATGAATTCGTGGCCACCTTTGCCGGCGTCAAGCGTGGCGAGTTCGAAACCTTCATGCAGGTCATATCGCCTTGGGAGCGTGAATTCCTGCTGACCAACGTATAAGTCATGACATACCAATCGCCGATATCTCCTGGTGTCTCATGGTATGAGACAAGCCTTGGCGAGCGCCCGGAATACAGGGCGCTCGATGGCTCGCAGTCCTGTGACGTCCTCATAATCGGCGGCGGTTTTACGGGGCTCTCGGCTGCCTACCACCTTGCGGTCAAAGGGCTGAAGGTAATCCTCGTCGAACAGGCGCGGCTGGGCGATGGCGCGTCCGGGCGCAATGGTGGCCAGTTCGGTACGGGGCAGCGGGCCTGGGTCGAAGAGATGGAGGCCGATGTTGGCCTTGAGCGGTCCTTGGCCTTGTTCCAGATGGCGGAGGAAGCCAAGGCGCACATGATGGACTTTGCGGACGCGCACGGTATCGACATGCATTATGTGCCAGGTCAAATGTCTGTGGTGCACAAGCCGTCTTACATCAAGGACTATAAGGCACACGGTCAGTTCATGGCCGAACGTTACAATTATCCACACATCAAATGGATGGACGCCAAAGAGACGGCGGAGCGTCTTGGCTCGACGCGTTACCTTGGCGGCACGCGCGATATGGGGACCGGCCACATTCACCCGATGAAGTTTCTTGTCGGGCTGGGAAAAGCTGCCGCGAATGCAGGTGCGCAGATTTGTGAAAACACCAAAGTGACCAAGCTCGGCACTTCCGGCGGAAAGGTCATTGCTGAAACACCATCCGGCACGATCACCGCAAACAAGACGCTGCTCGCAGTCAACGCCTATGGCCATGATGTCGAGCCGGTTTCGGCGGCACATATCATGCCAATCGGTTCATTTATTGGCGCCACTGCGCCGTTGCCTGATGATACCTCAGTATTGCCGGGCGGTGAGAGTGTTGACGACAGCCGTTTTGTGGTGCGTTACTTCCGCAAGACAAAGGACAACCGCCTGTTGTTCGGAGGGCGGGAAATCTATTCGGCAAATTCACCAGCCGAAATCGAATCTGGCGTGCGGCGTCAGATATCGGAAGTCTATCCAGCGTTGGCGAATGTACCGCTTACCCACGCATGGGGCGGCTATGTCGGCATCACATTGCCCCGCAAGCCATTCGTGCGTGAAGTCATGCCAAATGTTACTTCAATCGGCGGATTTTCCGGCCACGGCGTTTTGCTTTCGAACTTTACCGGGCGCCTTTACGCTGAAACGATCACCGGCAATGACGACAAGCTCCGTTTCTTGCGCGATTTGAAAATACCACCCTTCCCTGGTGGCCGAACATTCCGGGCACCACTCTTGTTTCTGGCGCTGAACTGGTACGCACTAAGGGACCGGCTGTAACTCTAGAAGTTTTAGCACATTGCTCAAGCGTTTGATGTTTCACCGAACTTGGAAATGCTCTGCGGGTTTGCGGCAGCAAGCCATCGCGCATCCAATTCACGCAACTCTTCTGCATCGTAAGTGCCGGGCTCTTCCCAATACCTGCCAGATTCGGCAAAGTAGGCGAGATCAGCCTCGCGTGTCATTGCGCGTGCCATGGCAGATTGTTCTGAATTTGAAATCACCGTTGCCAGTTTGGCATCACGGTCAGGCTGGGACCAGCCCGCGATTTCGGATACTTTTGCACGTGGGAATACAAGCCGCGATTCGTGCTGCTCTGACAAATTGACAGTCAGGCAACCCTCACCTGCTGCCAACAACATCAGCCTTGCAGATTTGGCCTCAAGGCTTTGCAGAGTGACATCGTCGCGCAACGGGTCTGCGGTCCCATTGCCATAAAAATGGGTCTGACTTTTTCCATAAATCATGTCGCACCCGAAAAAAGCCAACACATCCGGTTTCAGCGCGCCCAGTGCCCAGTAGCCTGCGGTAAATGCCATCGTGCCCCCCGCATAGACAAAGCCGCCATACTGATTTTGTACAGGCACGAAGTCTTTGGCGGTCACGACAGTTTGGAGAGCCGTATCGACTACGCCAGGACGCCGATCAACGGGGAAATCTTCTGGATAAATCAGATGCGTCCAGTCTGGACGAACTCGCCAGGCATTGTTGATAGAAACGATCTCGTTAAAAATATCTCTCGGCCATTTGGATGCAGTCAACGCATCGGCACCGCTGCCGAGAATTAAAACAGTTCGTTTTTTCTGCGCCATGTCAGCAACCTTTGGAATTCGTCTCAAAACTACAAACTTAATCAGTGTGCGATTTTGATATGGGGCGGGCGCTTGGGTGTTCAAGTCACAGATTGATAACAGTTCTTAACAGCAAAACACCCGCCTGTGAGGCGGGTGCGGGGCATCAAAGCACTTAAGCTTATCGAGCGGCTTTTAGCCGGATTGATTACTGCGCGGCCTTGCGGGCGACTTCGCGGATGTTTGCGCGAACGATGCCCATATCAGCGAGGTTGCGGTTTGACAGGCCTGAAAGTTCGGCAACTGTGGACCGGTAAGCGCGCCAGTTCTTGTAAGAGGTCATCATGTTCATTTTGTTTCTCCTTTCGAGAAAGACACCGGTCACTTCCTTGTTTGACCGATAACTCCAAGATAGTGGAATGTGCTTTCAATTTGTAGATTTCATATTGCAGTGCAGCAATGCGTTTAATGCATATGTATAATTCAAGTTATGCGAAATATGCGAAGCAAGTTCCAAAAATAGAATCATTTCTTTCTGACAATCACACTTCCGGCAGAATATCCTGCCCCGAAAGAGCAAATCACGCCGAGGCTGCCGGAAGCGAGATCATCCGAATATTTGGAGAATGCGACAATCGAGCCTGCGGAAGAGGTGTTTGCATAGTCCTGCAAAATATTTGGCTGCTCGTGATTCTCTGGCGTGCGACCAAGGACCTTGGCCCCGATCATGTCATTCATCCCCTTGTTGGCCTGATGCAACCAAAGCCGGGAGAGTTGATCCGGATTCATGTCATTGTCGGCTAGATGGGTCAGGATCAATTCCGAAACCATCGGCACCACCTGTTTGAAAACTTTTCGCCCCTCCTGCCGGAAAAGCATATCGCGACGGTCAGTCATATGACCTTCGCGGGTGCGGCGCAGGAATCCGTTGTTGTTGCGGATGTTGTTGGAAAACTCGGTGATCAACCGTGTCGAAAGGATTTCGTACTGATCATTTGAAGTTGCCAGATCTGCGCGTTCAATAATGATGGCAGTGCAGACATCGCCAAAAATGAAATGACAATCGCGGTCACGCCATTCAACGTGGGCAGAACAGATTTCCGGATTGACGATCATAATGGCGCGCACAGACCCTGATCGCACCATATCATTGGCCGTCTGTATGGCGAAGGTTGCCGACGAACAAGCGACATTCATATCAAACCCGAAGCCCTTGATGCCTAGCGCCTGTTGAACTTCAATCGCGATAGCCGGATAGGCACGCTCATGGTTGGATGCGGCGCAAATGACACCATCAATGTCTGCCGCTGTCTTGCCTGCCTTGGTCATGGCTTGCGTCGCCGCTTTGACTGCCATTTCGGCCATTACGGAAATTTCTTCATCGCCCCGCGCAGGCAATACCGGATGCATCACATTCGGGTCCAGCACATTGTCTTTCTCCAGAACGTAGCGCCGTTCGATCCCAGATGCCTTCAGGATAAATTCTTCGGAGGATTTCGCCATCGCCTCCATCTGACCTGCATCTATTCTTGCCGCGTTTTTGGCGTTTTCGAGGTCCGCATAGGCATTATAGGCCTTTACAAGTTCGGCATTTGAGATGGAAAGTTCAGGCGTAAACACGCCGGTCGCGCTGATAACGGCTTTTTCCACACTAAACTCCGCAGGGAATCGCACCAAAAGGCATTTCTTTGATGCCAAACTAGGTGGAAATCCTTAAAATGTCACATGCGTTGGATATGACATAATTGCCGCAAATTTCGGGTCTAGCCAATTTAAATCGATTAGATTAAAGCTATTCCGGATCATTTCAGAAAGAACAGGACAATTCGATGACGAGTCAGATCATCCCCGTCGAGCCGTTTGACTGTATTGTTTTCGGTGGAACCGGCGATCTTGCCGAACGCAAGCTTATCCCGGCGCTTTATCAGCGGCAGGTGGCAGGGCAATTGTCAGATCCAACGCGCATTCTTGGTGCATCGCGTGCACAAATGAGCACGGATGAATATCGCAATTTCGCCCGTTCCGCGATCAACGAATTTGTCAAACCGGCGGAACGGATCGATGCGGAAATCGAAACATTCCTGCAGCGACTGTTTTACATTGCTGTCGATGCCAAGGCAGACACGGGTTGGTCGGAACTCGCAGCCTTCTTTGCTGACGCGCCAAGCGATCGTGTGCGCGCTTTCTACCTTGCTGTTGCCCCTGCACTGTTCGGCGATATAGCCGATAAGCTCAAGCAAAACGGGCTGATCAACACGAATGCGCGCATCATTGTCGAAAAACCGCTTGGCCGCGATCTAGATTCAGCAAAAAAGCTGAATGACATTATCGGCAATGATTTTGCCGAGCATCAAGTGTTCCGCATCGACCATTATCTGGGCAAGGAAACCGTGCAGAACCTGATGGCGCTGCGCTTTGCCAATTCGCTGTATGAACCGCTGTGGAACTCGGCACACATTGACCATGTGCAAATTACAGTGGCTGAGTCTGTCGGACTTGAGGGACGTGTCGGCTACTACGACACCGCAGGCGCACTGCGCGACATGGTGCAGAACCATCTTTTGCAATTGCTCTGCCTTGTCGCGATGGAGCCGCCGTCATCAATGGATGCAAATGCGCTGCGCGATGAAAAGCTGAAGGTTCTCCGTTCACTCAAACCCATCACTGCCGCCAACGCGGCGCAAATGACAGTGCGCGGCCAATATCGCGCAGGCGCATCTGAAACCGGCGCAGTCACCGGCTATCAGGAGGAACTCGGCAAGCCGTCCAACACCGAAACCTTTGTTGCAATCAAGGCGGAAGTCGGCAACTGGCGCTGGGCGGGCGTGCCGTTTTACCTGCGCACCGGCAAGCGCTTGGCGGGCCGCATGTCGGAAATCGTTATCTCATTCAAGCAGGTGCCACATTCGATTTTCTCCGAAACTGCGGGCCAGGTATTCCGCAATGAACTCGTCATCCGTCTTCAGCCGAACGAAGGCGTGAAGCAGTGGATCATGATCAAGGACCCGGGTCCCGGTGGCATGCGCCTTCGCCATGTACCGCTGGACATGACATTTGCAGACGCCTTCAAAGTGCGCAATCCGGACGCTTATGAGCGGCTGATCATGGACGTTGTTCGCGGCAATCAGACGCTGTTCATGCGCCGTGACGAAGTTGAAGCTGCGTGGATGTGGATTGACCCGATACAGAACGCTTGGGAAGAAACCGGCCAAGCCGCACAGGGGTATACGTCCGGCACATGGGGTCCGTCTTCCGCCATTGCGTTGATCGAGCGCGACGGGCGCACATGGCATGAGGAAGATGCCTGATGTCCGTTAAACGCCATGAATTTGCAAGCTCAGTTGCGCTCGCTGAAGAGTTGGCGGACGCCGTTGCAGCAAATCTCGCCAACGGCATCCGCACTCGGGGCATGGGCGTACTGGCAGTGTCGGGAGGCTCGACGCCGAAGCGCTTTTTCAATGCCCTTTCGACACGAAAAATCGACTGGAAAAATGTGATTGTCACGCTGGTTGACGAGCGCTGGGTGGATTCCAACTCCGACCGTTCGAATGCCAAGCTTGTCGCTGACAATCTTTTGCAGAACGAAGCCCAAGATGCGATATTTGTATCACTTTGGTCCGGCGGAGACCGTCCGGATGCAGATGCAATTAAACGAACCAACGCGGCGCTCAAAGGCCTTGCCTCGCCGTTTGACGCTGTCATTCTGGGCATGGGCAATGACGGACATACCGCCTCATTCTTTCCAGGTGGCGACACGCTGCATGAAGCCTTGACATCCAAAGGGCCTGTGATTGCGCTGAATGCACAAGGAGCCGGTGAGCCTCGCATTACGCTGACACTGCCGGTCGTGCTTTGCACGCGGGCTCTTTACCTTCACATTGAAGGCGCGGAAAAGGCGGCGACGCTTGAAGCCGCGCTGGGCGAAGGTCCTGTCGAAGACATGCCGATTCGCGCCGTACTGAGACAGGCACACACGCCGGTTCTGGTCTACCACGCATAATTTCCCGCCAACGGAGTAAGACCGATGAGCGCCAATGCTACCATTCTAGCTGTTACCGACCGCATCCGCGAACGTTCCAAGCCTACACGCGAGGCGTACCTTGCCCGCGTTCGCGCTGCTGCATCCAACAAGCCCAACCGGGCGACACTCGGCTGCGCCAATCTTGCGCACGGGTTTGCCGTTTGCAGCCCTTCGGACAAATTGGCATTGGCGGGTGATGTTGTGCCGAACCTTGGCATCATTACATCGTACAATGACATGCTGTCGGCGCATCAACCGTTTGAGACGTTTCCGGCAATCATCAAGGAAGCGGCTAAACAAGTTGGTGGCGTGGCCCAGGTTGCGGGCGGGGTTCCGGCCATGTGCGACGGCGTGACCCAAGGGCGTGCGGGCATGGAACTGTCGCTGTTTTCGCGTGACGTTATCGCCATGGCGACTGCAATCGGTCTCAGCCACGACATGTTTGACGCCGCTGTCTATCTCGGTGTTTGCGACAAGATTGTTCCGGGTCTGATCATCGCCGCGCTGACATTTGGCCATCTGCCCGCAATCTTCGTGCCAGCGGGACCCATGACAACCGGGCTGGCCAACGACGAAAAATCCAAGGTCCGTCAGCTGTTTACCGAAGGCAAGGTCGGTCGCGCCGAACTGCTTGAAGCCGAGTCAAAGGCCTACCATGGCCCCGGCACTTGCACATTCTATGGCACGGCCAATTCAAATCAGATGCTGATGGAAATCATGGGCCTGCATTTGCCCGGCGCATCGTTCATCAATCCTGGCACGCCTTTGCGCGAAGCGCTGACACGCGAAGCGGCGAAGCGGGCGCTGGCCATAACGGCACTTGGAAATGAATATACACCTGTCGGCGAAATGATTGACGAGCGCTCTTTCGTCAACGGCATCATCGGCCTTCATGCCACCGGTGGTTCAACCAACCATGCGATCCATTTGCTTGCAATGGCTGCCGCAGCCGGTATCAAGCTGACCTGGCAGGACCTTTCGGAGATTTCCGATGTCACACCACTTCTTGCCCGCGTCTATCCGAACGGCATGGCGGACGTAAACCATTTCAACTCGGC
>JANMEX010000298.1:0-1558 GCA_031377485.1 Phyllobacteriaceae bacterium | reverse complement strand
AAGGAAGCCGGCAAGCTCGAAGGCGTCAAGGTTGGCGGGTTTGATGGCTCGCCCGATGCTGTGGCTGCGGTCAAGGCCGGTGAAATGCAGTACACTGTGTTGCAGCCGGTTGCCGTGTTCTCAGCAGAAGCAGTCAAGCAGGCCGACAGCCTGATCAAGACCGGCAAGACCGGTGCTGCCACTGAAAAGCAGCTGTTTGATTGCCTTATGATCACCAAGGACAATGTCGACAAGTACAGCGCACCGTTTACGCTTTCTGAATAATGAGAAATCGGGGCGCCTTCACCGGCGCCCCTTTTCTGCTCTTTGGTTTGGCGACAGTCGCCGACAAGCACCTGAAGCTGTGGACCAAAGCCATCTGCCGTAATTGCGGTTTTGCATGGGAGTCACGTTTCGATGTAGGGAACGGACATGAGCCAGGAAGACATGAGTTTTTCAAACGAAGCCACAGGCAAGGGCGTTTCGCGGTTGGCCCTGGAGCAGGTGCCGAGCGACAGCCGCCATGCGCGCCAGATGGTCCGCCGACAGTTGATCACCGAGGCTGTCATGGCCGAAGGCGCGATGCGAATAGAGGATCTGACGGATCGTTTCGGTATCAGCCTGATGACAGCGCACCGCGATCTGGACGAACTTGTCAGCCGTGGACTTTTGCGCAAGACGCGGGGCATTGTTTCGGCGGCACCAACGAGCCTGATTGAATCGAGCGACGTGTATCGCTCCAGCCGCCAGTCCGCAGAAAAGCAGGCGTTGGCGCAAGCCGCGATGCAATTTGTCGAGCCGGGGCAGGCGATCTTTTTCGATGATTCAACAACCGTGCTGCAAATGGCGCAGCATCTTCCGGCCAAAGTGCCGCTGACGGCAATAACCAACTCGCTGACCTTGATGAACGCGCTGAAAGATATTCGCGATGTGACACTGCTTGGGCTTGGCGGACAATTCTACAATTGGTGCAACGCATTCATCGGGCGGATGACCATCCACGAAATTTCGCGGCTGCGGGCCGACACGCTGTTCATGTCGATGTCGGCGATCACGGATGACATGGTGTTTCACCAGTCGCCCGAAATGGTCGAGACCAAGCGCGCCATGTTTGACTCTGCGGCGACACGGATATTGTTGGCCGACCACACCAAGTTTGGCCGTCGGGCGCTGCACAGCTTTGCCGCGCTGACCGAATTTGACATTGTCATTGTCGATGACAAGACGCCGGCTGTGCATCTGGACCGGATGCGCTCGAAGGGCATCAAGGTCATCATCGCCGCTGCCGGACAGGCGGGTGCGCAGCGGGCACCTGAAGCGGTGCAGCAAGCCGGGCAAGATGCCGAACAGGAACTTGCCTGACAGGAATTTGCCTGACAGGTACTTGCCTGAAGACTGGGATAGAGCGCCATGCCAAGCATACTGGGAATTGATAATGGCCTGACGGTAACCAAGGCCGTCATCTTCGACGTGGATGGAACCCAGATCTCCGTGGCGCGTCGGCGTGTTGCGCAATCCATGCCAAAGCCGCGCCATGTCGAGCGGGATATGGACGGACTGTGGGCAGCAACCGCCGAGG
>JANMEX010000297.1:0-8970 GCA_031377485.1 Phyllobacteriaceae bacterium | reverse complement strand
CGGCCTCCGCTGCGGCTGCGTCGGCAGCAGCCTTTGCCTCTGCATCCGCAGCAGCTTGGGCTTCAGCCTGCTTGGCAGCTTCCGCTGCGGCTGCGTCGGCAGCAGCTTTTGCTTCAGCATCAGCTGCAGCTTGGGCTTCAGCCTGCTTTGCGGCTTCCGCTGCGGCTGCATCGGCAGCAGCTTTTGCTTCTGCATCGGCCGCAGCCTGTGCTTCCGCCTGCTTGGCGGCTTCAGCATCTGCTGCTGCCTTTGCAGCGGCATCAGCTTCGGCTTGTTTTGCAGCGTCGGCAGCAGCAGCGTCTGCCGCCTTTTGTGCTTCTGCTGCCGCCTGAGCGTCCGCAGCTGCCTGGGCTTCCGCTTCTTTCATCGCTTCAACTGCTGCTTTGGCCGAATCGACCTCAGCCTGAGCCGCATCGACGTCGCCGCCATCTGCTTTAGCCTGCTCCAGGCGCGAAACTGCGTCCTGCAGCAGAGCTTGCGCATCCGCAAGCGTTGCTTGTGCGAATATTGCCGCCACTCCGGGCAACGGGCCTGCGTTTGATGTGGTCCAAATGGATGCACCGGTGGAAATCAGCGCCGCGGCAGTGCCGGTGGCGAGAAGTCGCAAAAGCCGTTTATTCATATGATTGGTCTCCGTTCCGGATGGCTGATGTCGAAGTTTAGACAGTTCAGCGTCGTTGGTCGCCGCCAAATGCGGTCATTTTTGGTTCCGTCATCACAAAACGATGATGACACACTTGTGGTTCCACAGCTTTTTGCCGATTTGTGCTGAATTTCGTCTGAACAGGCAGTTCATCTGCCGTTCATTCGAAATTCCCGCCCCTTTACTCGGGGAGTTGCGCCGGTTATCGCATATGGAATGACCGACCCTTTTTGGAAAACAAAGTCGCTTGAGGAGATGAGCCGTCAAGAGTGGGAATCACTCTGCGATGGTTGTGGAAAATGTTGTCTTTCAAAGCTTGAAGATGAAGACACCGGCGAAATTCACTGGACCAGCGTGGGCTGCCGCCTGTTTGATGCGGGAAAATGTTCATGTCGCAATTATGCCAAGCGCAATGAATTGGTGCCGGACTGCGTGCTGCTCACGCCGGAAAATGTTCGAACCATTCCATGGCTGCCGAAAACCTGTGGCTATCGGCTGGTCGCAGAGGGCAAAGATCTTTTCGATTGGCATCCGCTTATCAGTGGCGACCCGAACACTGTTCATACCGCCGGTGCCTCCATCCGTGGCAAGGTCACTGCATTTGAGGATGATTTGGCAGAAAGCGAAGACTACCTTTTGCATTTGCTCAAGCGTGAGCCGTGAACGGGCATAATACTTAACTGAAAATGAACACACCCTTTCGCCTGTGTTCAGGTGGGTCCGTTTAAATTCAACTCAATTCATCCGACCTGGATGAAATGGATTGAAAGGTTCACTCACATGAAAAAAATATTTACTGGTCTTTTTGCCGTCGCCGCCCTTGGGTTCGGCATTTCACAAGCCTCTGCACATGATGACACGCGCCGCCATCATAGCCATTCCGGATATTCGTTTGGCGTCGTCATTGGCCAACCCTATCACGGCGATCCGTACTGGGATGGCATGCCAGTGCGCCACGTCGTGCGCGCCTGTACAGTGAATCGCGCCTCGCAAAAGGCCCGCAACATGGGCATTCGCCACCAGACGATTTTCAAGTCGCCCTACACAATAAAAGTTGTCGGCAACAAGCATGGCCATCGCGTTCGGGTGACTTTTGGCCGTGATCCGGGTTGCCCGATCATTCGCTACTAATCGTCTGAATATAGTAGTTACCAGTTTTGCCCGGCAGCGATGCCGGGCATTTTTATGCACACTCTTTTTATGGGTGCATGATGATTATGCACCAGACCACGCCTTTTGCTGCATCGTGTTTCCGGGCCAACCTGAGTGCGAATTGCGATGGACCCACGCGGTGAAACGAAACCCGCACATCAGACGGGGGGTCCGTTTTTAATAAGCTCTCACTTACTGCTTGATTTCAAACGTGACATTCACGTTCACGCGGTAGCTGTTTTCACCAGCGGCGACCGGCACTATCGGTGCGCCTGCGCTTTTGGCCATCGCCATGTCTGCCTGCATCATCGGGATAGGGCCGGGCTGGTAGCTTTGCTCGGACATTTCCAGAATGCGGCCAATCCCGACCCCGGCGGTTGACGTTATTGTCTTGGCTTTGGCAATCGCGTTTTCGACAGCCTTTTTACGCGCTTCTTCCATAACTGCAGATGCATCATCCTTAACGAAAGTGATGTTTCCGCCCTGGTTGACGCCGAGCGTGACGGATTGGTCGAGTACTTCGCCGACCTTTGTCAGGTCGCGAATTCGCACACCAAGCGTGTTGAACACGGTATAACCGGTGATCTTGGGCTCAAATGTCTCGTTCTTGCTCGGATCAGCATACAAATAGCGCGGCTGGACTGAAAATCCGGATGTCTGCAAATCCTTTTCCGCAATGCCGAATGCCTTCATGGCGGCGAGTACATCAGTCATCGCCTTGTTGTTGGCATCGAGCGCGGCGCGCGCCGTGTCGCCTTCGCGCAATACTGTCAGGCTGATCAGAGCCATATCGGGTGCGGCAGCGGCTTCGCCTTCGCCACTGACGATGATCCGCGGTGTTGGCTCGTCAGCGGCCCTTGCTGGAAGCGCGGCGCTTGTTGCCATTGCCGCCAGTGCGAGCGTCAGAATTTTCTTGCGCATTTTTGTCTCCGGTTGAATGCTCTTCGGCCTTCGACTTCGCAACCGATTGTGGCGGTTTGTTGCCCGTCTTGTCTGGTCTTGGTTGCAGTGATCCGAGAATTTCAGACAGTTTGCTAATCATGGCGGCATGGGCATCATTAATTGAATCGAGTGTTGCGGGGGGATCGCCCAAATCAGGAAACTCGACCCTGTCCTTACAGCGCAATGCACCGTTCAGCGCATGAAAGCCCAGTGCGCGGTAGCATTCGAATTGCTCTTCAGAGAAGAACTGGTCACCGGTGGTTTCATGCGGAAAGGCGCGATAGCGTCGGGCATAATCCATCACATAATCATTTTCGTCGCCGCTCAGCGACAGTTTCACATAAAGCAATAGTCCGTCATCGCTGTCGTCCGGATTTGGCGGATATTTGATTCGTCCCAGAGCGCAGTGCGGCCCCGCATCGCGCGGCGGAAATTCGGCGATCTGGCCGTCTTTGGAAAAGGTACCGGTCTTGTTCAACTGCTTGCGGATTTCAGCGGCGTGCTTGGCAATCGCTTGGGTGGATATGTCAATGCGCACGCCCAGATCAATTCGGGCATAGCGCTGGGCGATGGCAAATGAAGGAAATCGCATCTCCGGGTCGGCTTCCGCGTCGAGAATGACAATGAGTTTGCAGCGGCGCTTGAGGAGTGAATAGAGCCCAAGATTTTCGATATGGCCGCCGTCCGTCAGATAGACAGATGGCTGCGTTTCATTAAGTTGGCCAAAAATCTCGTGGGTCAAATATACATACGGCGATTGGCTGATGAATGCGAGGCGATCTTCGCCCGGTTTCTTTTTCTTGTCGTACCAATATTTGGGGTTTGCCAACCAATATCCGAGGCGGATATTCAAAAATGCAAGCGTGAATCCGAGGAGGCCAATCTGGTTGGAGCCCATTGCCGTTGAAGCGGCGGCTGCAGAGGTTGCCATGGCCGTTGATAGATCGAGGTCATTGGGTGCTGCGGATGTGCTCGCGTATTTCGTTGCTTCTGATCCTGTATGCAATTGGGAAAACGTGAAAACGTCCGCATCGCGGCCCCGGCTGTTGGCGTATTGCGAGCCTTGAATATTGAGCGCAGCATTCAACAGATGCAGTGGCGCGGAAGTGCCAGCTGTTGCATTTCCAAGATCCTGCATTGGCAGCCTGTTTGGCAAAACCAAACCTTTTTCACTCTTCTTGACAAGAAACGCGCTCGCCAGTCGTTCCTTATATAAAATATGCGCCGAGTTGGCGTTGGGCCGTTGAAACAGAGACAAGATGCCAAAAACCATCATCAGGTAGACATAAAGCATGCCCAAAACTTCACCGGGTGTCGCCGGAAAAAGCTGTGTTTCTGAGGCCCAAAGCACAAAAGTCTTCAGCATTTTTGGCAGATGATGAATTGCCGGCTCACCTGTTTTGTTTTCCGGCGTGATCGCCCAGTAACAGAGGTAAAGGTACGCAATCCAGAAAAGCAGCGGCACGGCAAGGCCCGCGAGCCAGACCACCGACTTGTTGGCAAACGAGAGAATAATGCCCCGGATGCCGGTTGGTTCAGTGCCCGGTTCGCCGGCGCCCAATATGCCTTTCAACGTTGCAACAAAGCCTGCCAATGCTGTCAGCGGTATCGTCGCGCGTTGGATAAACCCGACCACCATATCAAGCAGGTTCGCAGGAGATTGCGCGGCTGCAGTTTCGAATGGATTGCTGGCCGGGTTTCCCATCAAATCCGCCCGTCGCAAGGCACCAATCATGTAAGGCTGAAACTCGAGGAACGCCACGCCGACGACGAGTAGAAAGCCTATGCTTGTTGCGCGGTTTTGCCAGGTCGTGGGATTAAGAGCCGTTGCGACTTTTGCAGATTCGATGAATGACCAACCGTAGATCGCAAGGATCGACACCGCCAGGACAAATCCTGACACCACGAAATTCCCGCCAATATCGGGCAAATCATATCCAAAAATATCCGGTTTGCTCAAACGCTCAAAAGTCGGATTTGACCAAACCGTGATGAACACGAGGAAAAGCAGCCACGCGATGAAAAACGGCAGGTGGCCGATAAAGCCGCGGAGCAAGACTGCTAGATTTGGTCCTAACCCACGCATGAAACCGCGCGGAAACAGATAGTTGGAATGGTCGCGTATGTGGCGCAGAACGGCCGGCTCTTCGCTGTTCAGGCGGCTTGGAAATGGAAAATCTCCGGTTGCTGCAACCGAAGCACTCGCGCACGAGGCCGCATAGCTACCGCCGGAAACGCTGGAGAGATAGTCAAAACGGGCAAACAGGTTGAGTTCTGCTTTATCACCACTGGTCATGCGATCCGGCAACTGGTCTTCTTGTGGGAAGGCTTCCAGCGCCTGCATGGCGCCAATGCAAAATGCTGCTGATCTTATGCCGCCGCCAGAAAGCGCAAGGCCGCAAGTGCCGGAGCCGTCCGGCACCTGTCCGCAAAGTTCGAGCAGTTTTCGCCTTCGTGCGATGTATTCGGCTTCGTCTTTGAGGACCTTGGCAAACTCAAACGACGTGACCGGCGCACCTACTATCCGGCTTTCAGGATCTTCAAGTTTGTTCATCGCGCTGCCTCGCTCGACTGCGCCCCACGACATGGTTGCATGAAAGCAGATTTCCGGCAATCTTGCTGGATTGGCAGCCTTGCCAGCATCATGTGTTTGGGTTAGGACCGCGACCGGATCAGCCATCGCGCAGGTTCGGGTGGGGCCTGTAGCTCAATGGTTAGAGCCGGCGGCTCATAACCGCTTGGTTGGGGGTTCGAGTCCCTCCGGGCCCACCATTTTTTTTCACGCGTATAGCCCCAGCTCCTCACCGATGGAGCGCGTGTGCTCCCCGATTGTCGGGGCTGCTTTTGGCTGGTGCGGGCGCATGCCATCGATTGTTATCGGGCAGGCTGTCGTGCGGACCGAAGTGCCATCCGCCCGCGAGACTGTCTGCAGCATGTCGAGGCGTTTGAAGGCTTCGTTTTCCATCATCTTTGGCCAGTCCAGCACTTCGGCACACCAGATGTCGGCGGGTTGCAATATTGCAAGCCAGTGCGCCAAAGGCTGGTTTTTCAAATGGTTGGCAATCATCTGCTTGACCGAGTCACGCGCGGTGAAGGCTTCGCCGGACACGAGGCCCTCGATGGAGGAAAGTCCGATCAGTTTGCCAAGCTTGTCGAGTGGGGTCATCGCCAGGGCCAGCCAGCCATCCTGGCATTCGTAGACACCGTAAGGTGCGGATAAATATGCGTGAGCGTTGCGGAATCGCGACCGCTGCGGAATTCGGCCACCGTCATTGAGATGGGTGGTCAACACCTCGAACTGGAAATCGAGCAGCGCCTCCAAAAGGCTGGTTTCCACATGCGCGCCCTTGCCGGTGCGCCCGCGCCGGACCAGACCGGCAAGAAGGCCTTGCACAATCGCGTTTCCGGCAAGGAGGTCAGCAACCGCCAATCCGAAAGGCACCGGGCCTTGATCCTCGTCCCCGTTCAGCCACATCAGACCGGAGCGCGCTTGCGCCAAGAGGTCCTGCCCGGGCAGATTGCGCCACGGCCCGTCGTCGCCGTAGCCGGTGATAGAGGCATAAACGATGCCGGGATTTATTTTACAAACAGACTCATAGTCCAATCCCAGCCGCTCGATCACGCCGGGGCGAAAATTCTGGATCACAATGTCCGCCTTGGCCAACAGTTTCCGGATTGCTGCCAGGTCGTCGGGGTTCTTGAAGTCCGCCGCAAAGCTTTCCTTACCGCGATTGATGGCGTGGAACAGGGTCGAATCTCCGCCGATTTCGGTGTCAGTCAGGTAAAGCCTGCGGCAAAGGTCGCCACCGTCGGGTCGCTCGATCTTGATCACCCGTGCGCCGAGATCACCTAGCCTAAGTGCCGCGAACGGACCTGACAGAAACTGTGCCATGTCGAGCACAAGAACTCCGTCGAGCAGAGCTTCACTGTTTTTGTTCTCGTGAGGCTGTTCTGCATGTTGCTGCATGGTTCAGGCTTTCTCAGGCGCATGGTTTGACGGGTCGCGGTAGCGAACCGTCTGCAAATGTTCGCAGTAAAGAACCAACTCGCCTTCGCCCTTGAACACTTCGTATGAGGCCTTGATGAGGCCCATATCCTTGTACTTCGGCTCTTTGGAAAGGTTGGTGCGGATGGTGTAAATGGTATCGCCAATGAAGGTCGGCTTGATGAAACGGAGTTTGTCATATCCGTAGGAAAACGCGTTGACGCAGTTTGTCGCGACAAGGCCGAGACCGGCGGAAAAAACGAAGGCGCCAGCCACCAAACGCTTGCCGAAGATGCCTTCACGCTCGGCAAACATCTGGTCGCCAACATAGGGGTGCATGTCGAGCACCAGCGCGTTGAACTGCATGGATTCGCCCTCGGAGATGGTTCTGCGCAGTGAACGAATCTTGTGGCCGATTGCAAAATCCTCATAAAACCAGTTTTCTGCATTCCACACCGGTAAAGCCGCATGAGCTTCCGGCATGTCTGTCGGGTGTGTCGAGTGCACGCCAACTGTGGGCGCAAAAACGGCGTCAATCATGTGATCAAAGCCTCCAGATTCGCTTGGCATTTTCTGAAAGGAGCGCAGCTTTTTCCGATGCCGAACATCCGTCAATCAGCGCGTGGGTTGCGGCGACCCATGTCGACAGGGATGATCCCAGCGTGACCACGGGCCAGTCTCCGCCCCAGACGCAGCGGTTCCAACCGAAAGTGTTGATGGCATGTTCGACAAAGGGGCGAAGGTCCTCAACCGTCCAGGTCGCGGCGTCGCCATAGATCGAAACGCCCGAAATTTTCACGGCGACATTTAGACGTTTGGCGATCTCCGTCATGTCGCTTGCCCACGGTTCGAATGCCTTGTCCTTGATACAGGGCACGCCACAATGGTCCAGGATGAATTGCACGTTTGGCGCATGATCGACGAGCGCAATGGCAAGCGGGATTTGGTGCGGCAAAACGCAAAGGTCAAACGGGAGTTGCGTGCCGGACAGTCGCTTGATGTTTTCACGAAACAGGCTTGTCTTTGAAAGTTCATCGGGCATGACATGCAGTACACGGCGGAAACCCTTGACAGCCTTGTTGTGCAGTGTTCGCTCCAACATCGCCGGAAAGGTGATATTTTCAGGACGGCAGGATGAGATTGCGCCAATCACCAGCCCGTGTTCACGGTCCATCAGGCCTTGAACAATTCTGGTTTCTGCCTCCACATCCGGCTCGGCAACATCCACTTCCATGTGCAGCGCCGCGGTAATTCCGCAGCGTTTGGCTTCAGTTTCGTAAGTCTCGATCAGATAGTTGCGCCGCAACGGCTCGAAGCCGGCAAGCCACGGATAGGTCAGCTTGTCCATTTCAATGATGTGCAGATGTGTGTCGATGATGCCGATGGGCTTTTTAGTCATGCTGCGCTCCTCCCGAACGCTATTGCATTTATATATGACCAATCAAAATCATATGTAAATAGTCAATTTACGGGTAAAGTGCCTGTTGGCTTGAAAGTTTTAGATCAGCCTTGGGATGTTTCCATTGACTCATCGTCGCTTGTGCGCCCGCCAACCATTGCGGAAATGCGTGCAGCGGTTTCCGCCACCATCTGGATGGCGGCCGGCATGTCCGGTGCCTTGGGCCGGTTTATCGGCGCCATATAGGGGCAGGTGAGCGACGCCATGGCTTGGCCATCGGCACCTAGAATTGGGGCAGACAAATTGTAAACGCCGGAGGTTTGCAAAGACGGCATGACTTCATAACCACGCGCACGGATTTGCTCCAGCCGCTTTTCGAGGTCTTCCGGATGGTCTGCGTCATCCGGTTGAAATTCATGCTCGGCAATCATCAGCGCACGTTCCTGCGCCGGGCGGAAAGCCAAAAGCACATGCCCTGAGCCAGTGTTGAACAGACTGATCCGCGCACCGACGCGAATTGAAATGCCCCAGTAACCGGGAGAATCGACCTGTGCGATCACCGTTACGCCTGATTTGTCATAAATTGCCAAATGATTGGCCTGCATGGAACGCGACGCCAGTTCACGCATCAGCGGCGCAGACAGGGCAACCAACCGCCGGATCGGTGCATGCAGGTGGGCGAGACCAAACAGCTTGAGCGTCAACTCGTACCGGTCGCCTTCCGAGCGCGAGACATAGCCGCGCCGCACCAGCCGATCAAGCATGCGGTAAAATTCGTTTGGTGTGCGGCCGAGCGCCTTGGAGATTTCTGCCTGGGTCATGCCGCCTTCAATGCCGGCCAGTAGCTCG
>JANMEX010000290.1:0-8670 GCA_031377485.1 Phyllobacteriaceae bacterium | reverse complement strand
ATCCAGTCTCATCCAGCGCCTGCGCGAACAGCAGGTTCAGTTGAAAAGCCAGATTGCTGACCTGTCAATCACGCTGCTCGACAACCACCCGCGCATCAAGGGTCTGCGCTCGCAACTGGCTGATCTTGATGGTCAAATTCGGTCGGAAGCTGCCAAGGTCTTGCAAAGCCTTGAAACTGAAGCCAAGACCGCCGCGCTTCGCGAGAAAGAGTTGATGGCGAACCTGAATGGCCTGAAAGCCGAGTCCTCGCGCGTCGGCGATGAAGAGGTTGGCCTGCGTGCACTTGAGCGCGAAGCCAACGCAAAACGCGATCTGCTCGAATCCTACCTCACGCGTTATCGCGAGGCATCATCGCGCAAGGACAGCAAATATCAGGTGCCGGATGCACGCATTTTTGCCCCCGCCGCCAAACCGTCAGAGCCGTACTTTCCAAAATTCATCCCGACAGTCACCGCCGCGTTTGCCGGCTCGCTGATTATCCTCTCGGTTCTTACACTGCTGCGCGAACTGTTTTCCGGACGCGCACTCCAACAGGCTGTTACGGCGCCGGTGCAAGTACCGGTGCAGGTGCAGGACGCCTCGCCAGTTGCAGCCAATGATGAGCTGTCGGCAGTTGTGTCTCAGGAACAGGTTGCCATTGTCGATGTCGTCGAACCAGAACCGGATATCGACAATGAATTGACAATTTCAGCAGTCGCATCCCGGCTCGTCGACGAGGGACACACATGTGCCGTCATTGTTTCGCCGGAAGGTGATGAGGCCTCTGCATCATCCGTGCTTTTGGTGCGTGAATTGGCTGATCAGGGTCTCAAGGTCGTTCTGCTTGACCTGACAGCAAACTCCGCTGCCGCACGCCCGATGACAGATGGTCTTGCGCTGCCTGGCATCACCAACTTGCTTGCCGGAGGCGCGACCTTCAGCAGCATCATTCACAATGATGTATATTCGGACGCCCATGTTATCCCGACTGGCACCGCCGATCCTGCCCGCGCTACAAAGGCGGTCGAGCGTCTCCCCATGGTGATCAACGCTCTTGTCTCTGCCTATGACATGGTGCTGGTGGAGTGCGGTCCGTCAACGGTTGCAGGCATCAAGCGCCTCGTGGTGCCGGGTTCAACCCTCTTGGTCAGCATCATCAATCCCGAACACAAGGAAGCGCTGTCCACCATGACCGAGCTTATCGCGGGCGGCTATGACGATCTCATTTTAGTAACGCCGGTTGGAACGCAATCCCATGAGCCTTTGCCGGGCAGGTCAGTCGCTTAGCAATTCGGTGGCCTATTAATGTCTTCGGCCAGCCGGTTCACTCCGGCTCAGCCGCCTTCACTTTTCCGCGCACACGCTTGATGATCGCAAACAGTTTCGGATTGTTCTTGATGGACTTCTTCACTGCCGCAATCTGTCTAAGAGCACTGACGGCGATCCGGCCCTTGGTCGTCAACGGAATGAATGTGTCGCGATGCCAGGTTTCGACATCGCACCAGCGGCGCTTGTAAAACTCGTCGCCAACCCCGAAGTCAAAAATCTCGAAACCGCGCTTGCAGCATTGCTCTATCAAAAGATGGTACAAAATGTCGCCGGGCGAAAGCTGCCGGTCACTGCTGCAAATACCACCGAACTCGACGGTGATTTGTTTGCCATTTATCGTGCACCCACCAACAGCGGCGATATCGCCGCCAACTTCCAGCGCGTGCAATTCGTAACGCGGCGCAGGTGATCCCAGTTCGCCAATATAAAGCGATTTGAAAAATGACTGGACTTTCGTATCGGCAAAAACATCCCTGAGCCCCATGCTTTTCAGCCGTTCGCCCTTAAGCTTGAAGAACCGGTCGAGCACGTAAATGCATTCGGCCTCGTCGTCGGCCTTGAAAATTCGCCAGCCGCCGCGATCATCCATGCGCCGCTGCATTTGCCGCATCTTTTTCTGCTTTTTGGCGCCGTTCCGGTCTTTGAGCACATCCTTGAAATCAGACTTGAGCGCAAACGACAGCGCCACATTCGGGCTGATGCTGCTGGTCAATTGAACGAGGGGATTGACCCGTCCGTTCAGTGTCTCCTGTAGCCGCTCAAGAAGAACTGCATCAACAGTGGGACGAACACGCCGGACTGCTTTTTGTATTTCTTTCAGAAATTGATCAGGCGCAACATCGCCCATCGCTTGGCTGGTCGGTGCAAAATTGGCATTCGCATGGCTGCCACCCGGCATTTGCGCGACCGTAATAAGGCCTTTGCGGGTGATTTCCAAAGGCAACAAAAACTCGATACCGCGGGCGGATCTCGCGGTCACTGCGATACAGTCTGCATTTACAAATGCAGCCCATTGTCCGGCGAAATCAATATCCTGCGGCGTCGCTGCTACAAGATATTGTCGCGCCGCGCGCCATTCATCGACAACGTCGCCAAGCGTTTGGGCAGACCAGATAAGGTCGATGTCAGCCAAGGCGTTCAACGCGCCACTCCAGATTTTCTGCCAAACCCGTCAACCATCTTTCAACGTCCTGGGTGTAATTGCATGGCAGAGTTGTTAATTTATTGAAAATACATCGTAGAGGACAAAGGTTAAGGAATGATCGACGCGGCCCACATCGCACGAAAAACCTTCTTTGCCATGGGCCGCACGCTCAATCTGCGCGCTCTTGCACCGCCTTCTTTCGCTGGCGTTGGCGGCATATTGATGCTGCACCGTGTGTCCCCGGTTGCTACAGCGCCGCTCGGCATTCATGCCGGATTAAGTGTCACGCCGCAGTTCCTTGACGAATTGTTTCCGGCTTTGAAAACCGAAGGCTATGACTTCATACCGATGGACAATGTCCCGGACCGCATTGCCAACCCGACCGGCAGGCCCTTCCTGGCCGTTACATTTGATGACGGCTATAAAGACAATGCCACTCACGCATTCCCGGTCCTGCGCCGCCACAACGTGCCCTGGACAGTCTACATCGCGCCGGACTTGATCAATGGCGAAACCCATTTGTGGTGGGAAATTGGCGAACTCGCGATTTCCAGACGCGACCATCTTGCCATTGCTTCACCTCACGGCGAGCTTGTTTTGCGGTGCGGTTCAACCGCCGAAAAGCTTGCTGCTTTTCATCAGTTTCAAGACTTTCTAACCGGCGTCGTGCCGGAAGAATCCGTCGCATCGTTCACGCGTGATCTGGCGAAACTGGCTGACATTGATGCTGCAGCGCATAATGCGACCGAGCTGATGAACTGGGACCAGATTCGCCAGGTCGCCGCAGATCCGCTGTGTACAATCGGCTCGCATACATTAAGCCATTTCTATCTTGCCAGACTTGGCGAGGAAGCCTTGAAGCGCCAGTTTGCTCTCGCGATTTCGGCACTCGATATGGAAACCGGATTGAAACCCCGACACGTCGCCTATCCCTACGGCTACAAGCAGGCAGTCGGTCTACGTGAATGCCAGTTGGCCCAAACCCTTGGCTACAAGACCGGCGTCACAACGCGCCACGGAATGCTTTTCCCGGAGCACGCCGACACCATGACGTCACTCCCGCGCATTTCGGTCAATGGCAAGCACCAGAATGTCGGCGATGTGAAGTTGATGCTGTCTGGCCTGACCAGTTGGCTAGCCCACCGCCACGGAAAGGCCGTTACGCTTTAGGCTTTCGGTAGTCCCTGAGCATCCACGAAATCAGGCCCATCGCCGGCAATATCCACAACAGTCCGGTGAAGGCGAAGAATGCCAGATGCACCCATACGCTCGATTCCGCCAAGCGCGCTGAGGCAATGGTGACAGCAACAAGCGCATAAATCGCCATCATGGCGACCAGCACAATGCTGCCGATAAAAGTCTTGAAACGTGGGTTCATGAAACGGCAATTAGCGTTTGCCGCATCAAAAGGAAAGGCCTTGCCTCGCGACCGCATGTCACGCCCATCAAGCGCTTGAAAGAAAGGCCAATGTGCTGCACTTAGCGCACCATATGTCGTGCAAGGATTGCAGCAAATGTCGATGGCCCTGACTGCCGAAATTACCAGAAAACAGGCGACTGAAGCTGGAAACCGCACGTGGATCCGCCGCTGGCTTTATGTTGGGCTGCTGGTCATTTTCGCCCTGGTAATTGTCGGCGGCGCCACGCGCCTTACTGATTCCGGCCTGTCAATCACCGAATGGAAGCCGATCCACGGCATCATCCCGCCGCTGAGCGAGGCTGACTGGCAGGATGAGTTTGCCAAATATCAGCAAATCCCCGAATACCAGACCATCAACAAAGGCATGACCGTCGAGGCCTTCAAACAAATTTTCTGGTGGGAGTGGGCCCACCGTGTTCTTGCTCGCGCCACCGGTTTTGTTTTTGCAATTCCCTTGGCGTTCTTCTGGATGACAGGGCGTCTCGAATCGAAACTGAAGCCGCGCCTCTTGGGCATATTGGCGCTGGGAGGTTTTCAAGGCGCTGTTGGCTGGTGGATGGTGTCTTCCGGCCTCACCGAGCGCACTGACGTCAGCCAATACCGGCTTGCCACGCATCTCATAATCGCCAGTCTCATCTTTGCCGCTACCACATGGGTTGCCCGCGGCCTTGCCGAATATACACAGCGACCGGCACAAGAAAGCACGCGCCGCTTTGCCGGGTTACTGGTGTTGTTGGTTCTGGTGCAAATCTATCTGGGTGCACTGGTTGCAGGTCTTGATGCCGGATTGGCCTACAACACATGGCCGAAAATGGACGGAGCCTGGGTGCCCGGTGATTTGCTCAACATCGAGCCCATCTGGCGCAACTTCTTTGAAAGCCCGAAAACCGTCCAGTTCGTCCACCGCTGCGGCGCATATCTACTGTTTGCGATGGCGTTGATCCATATGGTCAAGACTTTGGCAACAGAGCCCGGGACAACACACGCCCGCCGTTCAATCGTCCTATTCTGTCTGATAACCGCACAGGCAGCCATCGGCATCATCACGCTTTTGACGATGGTCGATATGCACATCGCCCTGACACATCAAGGCATGGCTCTTATTGTGCTGTTCTTTGCCGTCGCGCATTGGCGGGCGGCAAAAGGCTCGTACCATTTGCCAACTGAAGTCAGCATCGAAAGCTGAAGTCTGCTTAAGCCCGCAACATCAAATCAAGATTTTGCACGGCAGCACCGGAAGCACCCTTGCCGAGATTGTCGAGAGACGCAATCAGGTTGATCTGGCCTTTGCCTTCCGTACCAAGCACGAAAAGCTTCATGCGGTCAGTGTCGCGCAGTTCCTCGGCATCAATGCGCGGCAGCGCGTTACCTTCCGATGGTGCAACAACTTCAACAATATTTTGTCTGGCGTAGTGCGCCTCAATCGCCTCGTAAACATGGGCCATCGTCGGGTTGCCACTCAGCATATCGCTAAACAACGGGATGTTGACCAACATGCCTTGCGCAAACCTCCCCACTGCAGGAGTGAAAATCGGCCGCCGCGTGATGCCGCCATGCGTCATGATTTCCGGCACATGCTTGTGTGCAAGGGTCAGTGCGTAGGCAAAATGATTGGCGATGATCGCATCGTCCCGAGATGCATCTTCCATCTGCGCAATCATCTGCTTGCCGCCGCCCGAATATCCCGAGACCGCATTGATGGTGACCGGATAGTCACGCGGCAACAGTCCAGCCTCTGTCAGCGGGCGCAGCAGCGCGATCGCGCCGGTCGCATAGCAGCCGGGGTTCGAAACCATCTGAGCCTTGGCAATCGCCTCACCTTGGGTCTTGTCCATTTCAGCAAAGCCATACACCCAGCCTTCGGCAGTGCGGTGGGCGGTCGACGCATCAATAAATCGCGTGCCAGAATGTGCCGCCAGCGCCACCGCTTCCTTTGCCGCATCGTCCGGCAGGCACAAAATGGCGACATCTGCGGCGATAAGATATTCCGCCCGCGCGGCAGGGTCCTTGCGCCGGTCGGTGGGGATCGAGATGATCTCAATGTCAGAACGGTTGGCAAGGCGCGTGCGGATTTGCAGGCCCGTCGTGCCGTGCTCGCCGTCGATAAACACCTTTGCCGTCATGATGAGTCTCCTGAAATCCCGCGCAATCAAGGCGTTGACAGTGTTTGCGGAATCCGTTCTGCAGCCTGTCAACTGATCGTGCGAAGCGTCTAATTCAAGTGCTTGAAAAGTGTAAGCAGTTTTTTCTTGAAGACGTCATCTCCAAGGTGACCAGAGTGGATTTATGGCTGATGAAAAGGCTGAGACTTTTCCGGGTTGGTCTAACCCGCCCTTCAATAGGCTGCCGTCAGCGCAAGACAAAGCGCTTGGGCGACCTTCGGCAGTTTGTTTCACCTATATTGAAGTCCCATGGGCTGTCTCCGAACTTGCGTCTGCAACTCGGCGACCCTAACATTCTGAAAGATCAGGATGAAAGTAAGGCGCATGGCAAAATTCGTATTTGGTATGAACCTGTCGCTCGACGGTTATGTCGACCACGAGGCATTCGCACCGGGTCCAGCGCTTTTCCGTCACTGGATCGACCAAGTGCGCAGCGTTACCGGCTGTATCTACGGTCGCCGAATCTACGAGATCATGCGCTATTGGGAGGAGGACCAGCATGGGTGGACTTCAGACGACCACAAATTCGCGACGGCGTGGCGCAACCAACCGAAGTGGGTTGTGTCGCAATCGTTGAAATCCGTCGGTCCCAACGCCACGCTAGTCTCAGCCGACATCGAGGCGGTGATGCGCAAGCTCAAGAATGATCTTGCCGGCGAGGTTGACGTCTCCGGAACGGTCTTGGCGCAAAGCCTGAGCGAACTTGGCCTTATTGACGAGTATCGGCTCTACTTTCACCCCGTCGTGCTGGGCCACGGCAAGCCATTCTTCGCCGGCCCCCGGCCGCCGCTACGCCTTGTGGCAAACGATCTGATTGGCGAGGGCGTTATCAGGCTGACATACGTTCCCGCTTGAAGGCGCATTGCGGCAACGACACCGATCCGCTGGAGCGGGAATTTCTGGCTACAGAAATCGCTCCCTCCGGTCATGTCGAACGGGCGTTCAGAAATTCCGATTGACCGCCTGCTCAGCCTTTGGCCTTCTTCTCTGCCAGCAAGCCCAACACATACATTGCAACCGTAGCCCCGGCGATGGCGGTGATGTCTGCATGGTCATAAGCTGGCGCAACTTCGACAATGTCCGAGCCGACCAGATTGAGGAAGCCAAGCTTGCGCAGCACCGAAAGTATTTTCGCCGAGGAAGGTCCGCCCGCGACAGGTGTTCCGGTGCCGGGCGCAAAGGCAGGGTCGAGGCAATCAATGTCAAAGGTCAGATAGACTTTGGCATCGCCGACATGGGTTCTGATCACATCGGCAATGGCCTGTGCTCCCATATCCTCCACATCGTAGCCGGGAATGATCCTGATGCCGAAATCATCCGGCGCAGCTGTGCGGATGCCGATCTGGATTGAACGCTTGGTGTCGATAATGCCCTCGCGCGCTGCCCGGGCCACGAATGAGCCATGGTCAATGCGCTTGCCATCATCAAACCACGTGTCCTGATGCGCATCAAAATGCACCAGCGCCATCGGTCCGTGGACAGCCGCATGGGCCTTCAGCAGCGGCCAGGTCACATAATGATCGCCGCCCATCGAATAAAGAAACGCGCCGCTCTTGAGTATCTTTGCTGCCTCTTTCTCAATCGCCGCCGGTGTCTTCTGGTGATTGCCATAGTCAAGCAGGCAGTCGCCATAGTCGATCACGGCAAGGTCCTTGAAGAGGTCAAGTCCGAATGGATACTGCGGATCATTGTCGAAGATCGCCGAGGCGCGGCGGATTGCCTGCGGACCGAACCGCGCACCGGGACGGTTCGAAACCGCAGCGTCAAACGGAATGCCCCAAACAACCACATCAGCGCCGCGCACATCTTTGGAGTACTGCCGGCGCATAAACGACAACGCCCCTGCATGCGTCGGATCGCTGGCGGCCGATTTGCGCGATTTGGCAGTGAAGGCGTGGTCGATGGAAGTGGATGGCATGATTGTTCCTGCATTGACGGCCACGATCCAAAGCGCGGACGTGTCTTTTGTAATTATCCCTACAATCAGAACCCGGGAAATTCAATTCTGTGCTGTCCGTTGCATTTGCGTGTGCGAGTCGCCTGTGTACCGTTTGTGAAATTAACCAAACTCAAGCCTCTCCGCCGCCGTAGCCTTGGCGAAGTCGGATGAGGGGCAGCGCCGAGGCCGAAAAGAATTCTGAATCTTTACAACCACACTTGACAACCATACCGCGAGTGGTATCTCTGTTCCTGTTTTGTTCGAATACGGGAAACCACTCTTCATGGACTGGCAAATGGTCATCAACCGCAACCGAGATGCGCTCCAGCGCATTGTTGCGGCGCTGTTTGCCATGGCCCGGATTGTGGAGGGCACCGCAGCTTTAACCTCGCCCGCGAGCGGGAGAGGCGGTCCGCAGGACCGGAGAGGGGCAGTCACACTGCCCCGCCATCTCTACACCGCGATCATGCTGATCCTGCGCCCGGCAGAATCCGCCATCCGCCGCCTTATCCTCATCGCCGCTCAAGGCTTGGCGCTCAAGCCACGCGCTTCCCGTCCAATGCCAACAGACTTTTCCGCATTCTCAGCCGCTGGCTCACAAAAAACACCGGCCTTCTGCCTGTTTGATCCGCTCAAGCATTTTGATCATGAAGACTTCGATCACAGCATCGACGCCATCCCAACCAACAGCTTTTC
>JANMEX010000289.1:0-2168 GCA_031377485.1 Phyllobacteriaceae bacterium | reverse complement strand
CGAGCGCGCCTTGCATGGTGTAGACAAGGTCGAAGGCATTGAAATTGCCGACGAAGGTCAGCACCGAAATGATGCCGATGGTTGGCAGGATCAGCGGCAGCTTGATCTTCCAGAATTGCGAGGCGCCGGTGATGCCGTCGCATTCGGCAGCTTCGAGGACCTCTTCAGGGATGGACAAAAGCGCGGCGTAAATCAGCATCATTGGAATGCCAACAAACTGCCAGACGGAAACAAGCGCGACGGTGGTTAGCGCATAGGCTTCCTTGCCAAGCCATGGGGCAAACAGGCTTTTGAGGCCGATAGCATCCAGTAGGTTCGGCGCGACACCCCAGATTGGCGACAGGATCAGCTTCCAGATGAAACCAACGATGACGAAGGACAGGAGCGTGGGGATGAAGATTGAGGTGCGGTAGGCGCTCCGCAGGCGGAGCTTCGGGTTGGACAGGATGGCGGCAAGAAGGATGCCGATCGGATTTTGCACCAGCATATGGATGACGAAGAACCAGCAATTGTTGCCGAGCGCATTCCAGAACGAGGCGGACCAGCGTTCATCGCCAAACAGGGTCCGGAAATTATCGAGACCGGAGAAGGCGCCTTCGTTGAAGAAGGACATTTGCAAGGTGCCGAACAGCGGCAGGATCATGATGATCGTGTAAACGGCGACGGCAGGGGCGAGAAACACCGGAATGTGCCAGCGGGTGGGGGATTTGGAAGGTGCTGCTGCTGGCATGGCTTGGGTCCAAGTGGATAATTTTCAGAGGTTGGCGCGGCCCCTCATCCGGCGCGGCGTGCCACCTTCTCCCCGCAAGTGGCGGGGAGAAGTAAAGGCCAGGGTTTTGTATCAGCCCTTCTGCGGAGCGTACCAGCTTGCAAGGCCATCCTGCAGGCGCTTGCCGGCGGCTTCCGGGGTTTCCGTGCCCTTGATGACGTTGGCGGAAGCGTTCCACGTTTCGTTTTCAAGGTTCGGCGTGCCGCGCGACAGTATCTGGTAGGTCGAGCGGATCGACGATTTGCACTTGGAGCGCCAGGAAACCATTTCCTGCGCCAGCGGATCGTCCAGCTTTACTTCGCCATTGGACAGCGGGAAGAAGCCCGGCAGTGCGTTGGCGTAAAGCGAGGCAAACTCTGGCGAGGCAACCCAATTGAGGAAGGCTTTGGCCTGATCCGGATGGGCGGTCTTGGCGTTCATGCCGACGGCAATGTCGGTATGGTCCGAGATATAGCAGTCGTCACCGGCCTTTTGGACGGGTGGGTTGAAAGCACCCATCTTGAATTTGGCCTGTGTGTTGAAGCCGGAGATTTCCCACGAGCCGGCCGGATAAATGGCGGCGCGTCCGAGGGTGAACAGGTTCTGACTGTCCGGATAGGTCTGGGCTTCAAAGCCGTCGCCAAGATAGGGCTTCCACTTGGCAAGTGTCGCATAAGGGGCGACCCAATCGGCATCGGTCAGCTTTTGCGTGCCCTTGATCAGCGCGTTGCGGCCTTCCTCGCCCTTCCAGTAGTTCGGGCCAATGTTGTTATAGCCCATGGTCGCGGCTTCCCACTGGTCGTTGGTGCCCATCGCCATTGGAATGTAGGTGCCGTCCGCCTTGATCTTGTCGAGCGCGGCAAAGAAGTCGGCTTCGGTCGCCGGCACAGCTATGCCGAGCTTGTCAAAGGCGTCCTTGTTGTAGATGAAACCGTGGATGACGGACGCCATCGGCACGCAGAACGGGTTGGCCCCATCGTCGGTGATCCAGGCGGACTTGGCCACGTCAGAAAAGTTCTTCATGCCCTCAAGGTCTTTGAGCGAGGCGAGATAGCCCTTGTCATAAAGCGCCAGCGAAGCATCAAACGGGCGGCAGGTGATGAGATCGCCCGCAGATCCGGCTTCCAGCTTGGAATTGAGTGCGGCGTTGTATTCAGTCGGGGCGGACGGGGTGAACTTCACCTTGATACCCGGATTGGCGGCTTCAAAGGCCGGGATCAGCTTGTCTTGCCAGATGGCAAGATCGTCGTTGCGCCAGCTTTCGATGGTCAGCGTCACGTCCTCGGCGAAGGCCGGGGCGGCGGTGCTGCAGATGGCGGTAGCCATCATGAGGGATTTGACAAGTTTCGATGTCATGGTCGTGCTCTCCACTGTTGGTTCGTCTTCTTGGGTTTCCCGTTCTTGCGTGCCTTCACTGGAC
>JANMEX010000287.1:0-4430 GCA_031377485.1 Phyllobacteriaceae bacterium | reverse complement strand
CCTGAATTTTTCACATCCGCTTTCCACGATCCGGACTGCTGGGATATCGAGGTTGAAAGTCTGTTCCAAGCATATCAACGCTCTGCAAAGCGCGCTGGCGCTATTGCCCATCGCAAGGCTGGATTGATATCGGCAACCCGCACCCACGGCCTTTGGAATTTGGAAACCGCCGCAGGCACTTTCAGTTCACAGTCAGTTGTCATCGCCTCCGGTGCTTGGGCAGACGAAACAGCAGGCTTGCTCGGCGCAAAGCCGCTCGGCCTCACCCCGTTCAACCGCACCGTTATCAACGTCGATCTGCCCGCCGGCACGACCTTCAGCACAATGCCGGAAATACAGGAGATCGACGAGGACTTCTATATGAAGCCGGACGCAGGCAAACTTTTGCTCTCGCCGGCCGATGAAAACGAAAGTCTCCCGTGCGACGCGCAGCCGGAAGAACTTGGCATTGCGTGGGCGATGCACTGGGTGCATGAAGCCACGATACTCAAGCCGCAACGCCCGTCTCATTCATGGGCCGGCCTGCGTACTTTCACACCGGACCGCGCCCCGGCCATTGGGTGGGACAAAGATATTGACGGCATATTCTGGCTTGCCGGCCAAGGCGGCTTTGGCATCCAGACTTCGCCCGCCCTTGGGCGCTATGGCGCAGATTTGCTGCTCGGCCTGCCACTGGCCGATGAATTCAAAACTTCGAATATTGAACTGTCGTCCATGGATCCGGCGCGCTTTTCCTGACATTTCACGGTGCTCATCGCATCCCGACCAAACTGTTCCCAAGTCTGTTGCATTCAACGCGCAAACTCGCCAAAAACAACGGACATTTCCTGAGGAGACAAGATGCGCTTTTTCACCGCCGCCGAAACAGCCGCCGCACTTGATTATCCGGGCCTCATACGCTCCATCGCAGACGTTTTCGCCGCAGGCGCAACGGCACCGCAAAGGCATCACCACAAAATCAAAAAACCCGGCGAGCCAGATGATGTCCTGTTGTTGATGCCGGCATGGGCAACCGGCTTTGGCGTCGGCGGTGTCAAGATTGTAAACGTTGTGCCAGGCAATTCAGTCAGAGGCCTGCCAGCCATCATGGCAAGCTATCTGGTCTTTGACGAATTGACAGGCACCCATAAGGCCATTCTTGACGGCGCCACTCTCACCGGCATGCGCACCGCTGCAGTATCTGCGTTGGCGGCCGATAAATTGGCGCGCAAAGACGCAAGCACGCTTCTCGTTGTCGGTTCAGGTCGTGTTGCGTCGGAACTCCCGAAAGCATTCAAAGCGATCCGGAAGATCGACAAGGTCCTGATCTGGAGCCGTACCGATGCCTCCGCCTCAGCCCTCGCGGCAACATTGACCGCAGACGGTTTTGACACTGAGACCGTTCCCGACTTGGAAACAGCCGTCAAACGCGCGGACATCATTTCTTGTGCAACACTTGCAACCGAGCCGATCATAATGGGCAATTGGCTGCAACCCGGCCAGCATCTCGACCTTATCGGCTCTTACGCGCCGCACATGCGCGAAGCTGACGACGAGGCGATCCAGCGCGCAAAAGTCTATATTGATACACTAGCCGCGCTGCATGAAACCGGCGATCTCATCAAGCCGCTTGAATCTGGCGCCCTGTCAAAATCAGCCATTCGCGGTACGCTTTATGATATCTGCAAGCCGGATTTTGTTTCAGGGCGAACGGACAGCGACATCACCCTGTTCAAAGGCGTCGGCCATGCACTTGAGGATCTTGCAGCAGCAAAATTGGCGCTTTCTTCGATTGGCTGAGCGGTTACCCGGCAAGATTTTCCGGCAGGCTGCACAAAGGCCATGACTGATAGGCCAGCTTTAGAATTCCCGTGTTGTACTGCAGGTAACAAACAAAAAATTGGCCTATTGATTTTAAGGCAATTACACTTGATGACTGTTCTGAAACGTTACAGGCCCGATATCAGGCAAACAATTTCTCCAGACCGGATCACATCATGCGAGCAGGCCTTTTAACCCCCCGCGCGGCAATAATGGCCGTGTTTGCGGCCTTTGGTGCCATCTTCGGCACTTTTGCTGGTTCTGTCCCGCAATTGGTAGCGCATTATGGCCTCAGCAACGCCAGCTATGGACTTGGCGTAACAGTTATGTCGGCTGCCACTGTTGGATCAATGGGCCTGTCAGGCTTCCTCGCCCGCCATTTCTCGCACCGCGATTTGCTGGTCATATTCATGCCGTTGACAATGGGCCTCATGGCACTTCTGTTCACGTCAACGTCGCTGCCGATGTTCTTTATCCTTGCGCCGCTCATGGGCATGACATCGGGAGTTATGGACGTCATCATGAACGCCGAAGGCGGCGCCATTGAAGTGGATTTGAAGCGCCCCGTTTACACAGCTTTCCATGGCTCCGCATCATTGAGCGTTGCAATCTTCGCCATCGTTTCGAGCATCTTATCGACAAATTACGGGACGCCAGCATCGATTGCCTGCGCCGCATGTGTTGTCGCTGTAGCCATGGCAATGGTCTATTCCAACATTCCGCCTCGGGAAAAAAACCCTGCGTTGATAAGCCCTGTTAAGCTAAAGCTGACCGCGGCGTTCACCCGTCCGTTAATTTTGATCGGCGTGGCCGCAGGCCTCATTATCGCAGCCGAAGTCACAGCCTTGCTTTGGTCATCCAAGCTTCTGGCCGAAACAGCGCCGCAACTCGCCGCCATTTCCGGCCTCGGGGCTGCATTCTTCGGACTTTGCAATGCGATGGTTCGATTTCCAGGCGATCAATTTCGTGCCAGGTTCGGCGAATTCCGCATCATGCTCAGTATGGTTTTAGTGGCCATTTTTGGTTTTGCCGGCTTGGGCCTGACAGAGACATTTGCCGCCAATGTATTCTTTTTCGCACTGGTTGGCATGGGCACGGCGGTTTTGTGCCCATGCCTGTTTGCAATGGCAGCACGCCAAACGCCGCATAACAGGGCGGCCGGGCTCAGCATTGCCATGCTGGTCGCCGGTGCCCCCCGCATCGCCGCGCCGTCAGTATTCGGAGAAATAGCTGAACTGACTTCAACCCGTGTCGCATTCGGGCTTTGTGCGATTGTTCTGATCGTCGCAATGCTGTTCATGAACGCCTTGCGCACAATAAGAATTGCGCCAATTGCGGCCGAATGATTATCCGTCATTTGATATTTTGATTGCCTGCCTCGCAGGCAAGCAACTCCCGTGTTAACATCAGGCACACTTGAAAGCCCAAGGCAAAGGCCAGACGCTTTTTCAGGCAGGCGAAAGCCGGAGAACCATCATGGCAAAAGGCCAAACCCGCAGCACCAAAGAAGTGCGCAAACCGAAATCAGCGAAAGTCAAAGTAGCGGCCACATCAAATTCTGATCCGGTCAAAGGAATTGCCAACCCGATCAAATTGCCGAATAAGAAATAAAATATTGGTTTTTGTCCGTTTGGAAAAATGACCCGGTAACTCCTTCGAAGTCGGCAACATCGTTTCGCCGACGCGCAGAGCAATTACGATTGCGGCAAAACATCTGACGCTATGGGAAATTGGGGTAAAACACTGAATTGGAGCCATTTGACGATTCGAAGAAACGTTGAATGGCTCCAGGCTTCAGTTAGCGTGTTAATGCTATTCAACCACACGATAGGCACAATCGGCAGGAAAATTGCACTTTCCTGCGACCTTCGTTTTATATTCGGCATGACGTGATTTTGCCGGGGATGAGCAGGCCTAATGTTTCTCGCGTTTCATTATATTGGCGCAAAATGCATAAACCCGGGCGATTGGGCGGCAATAGTTTTCAAGATTTGAATTTGCCAGCGAAGGCGAAGTCCAATCGCCGGGCAACAAAAAAGCCGCCCATCCGGACGGCTTGAGTTTAGTTTTCGGGTTTGGTGACGGCCCCGGGCATAGGCCTGGGGAGCTTGGCTAACATCAGTTCAGTGGACTGATTTTGCGGCGTTGCCGCCGTGAAGCTGGTTGCGGCGGGTTGAGAGGCGACGGGCATTGTCCCGGCAAATCAAGCCGGTGGCATGATATGAGGCTCGAATGCACTGAGCCATGCGAGGGGTGATTTGAACCGTCCTTCGGACCCTTCTGGTTATGGTTGCTTGCAACGATGCGCTACCGATCGCTTGGAAAGCCGGAGGCTTTTCGCCAGCGATGAAGTTCCAATTTGGAAGGTTGGTTGCGGGGGCAGGATTTGAACCTGCGGCGGTCTGGTTATGGTTGCTTGCAACGAGGAGCTACCGATCGCCAAGAAAGCCGGAGGCTTTGCGCCAGCGATATGGTGATTATGTTGGAATGTTGGTTGCGGGGGCAGGATTTGAACCTGCGGCCTTCAGGTTATGAGCCTGACGAGCTACCGGGCTGCTCCACCCCGCGTTATTATTCACCGGGATTTTCCCCGGGAGCGATGTCAGGCGTAGCCTGATGAGGCGAGGCCG
>JANMEX010000273.1:0-1882 GCA_031377485.1 Phyllobacteriaceae bacterium | reverse complement strand
CAAGCGGCTCTGCCAGCAATTTCCCACTTGGTACAAAGGCAAGCGCTTTTGCTTTTCGATTAAGGATTTAGCCGAGGGGCAAATTGCTTGGACCCGTGATGATCAATTTTCTGGTACGGCAAGAATTGACAATCCGTCAGACTAATCAAAAAAATAGTTTGAGCGACCGGAGAGATAGGTAACGGAACGTGCCGGACACATAGGTAACACTTTTCAGTTTTGGGAGGTGTTGATGCCGTGGAAGGAATGTTCTGTTATGGATGAGCGTGTTCGTTTTGTTGGCCTTCTTCTAGATGGCGAGGCGATGAGCGATGTGTGCCGTTCTTTCGGCATTTCGCGCAAGACCGGCTACAAGATTTTCAACCGCTATCGTGACGAGGGTCTGGAAGCGTTGACGGACCGCTCGCGTCGGCCTGTGCGCTATGCCAATCAGTTGCCGGACCCGATTGAGCGGCTGATTGTCGCTTCCAAGAAGGAGAAGCCGCACTGGGGCGCCCGCAAAATCCGGGAGCTTTTGCTGCGCAAGCTTGCAGGCGATGTGCGCATTCCGGCCACCAGCACGGTGCATGCCGTGCTTGACCGCCACGGCCTTGTGGTCCGTGCCAGGCAGCGGCGTCAGGGCTGCAAGTCTGAAGGAACGCAGCTGTCTGAGGCCCTGCATCCCAACGATCTATGGTGCGCCGACTTCAAGGGCGAGTTCAAGCTCGGCAATGGCCGCTACTGTTACCCTTTGACGGTCACCGATCAGGCCTCGCGCTTTGTGTTGACCTGCGAAGCCATGGAATCGACGAAAGAAATTCCCGTCATCCAAGCCTTTGTCCGCCTCTTCAGGGAACGCGGCCTGCCCTCAGCCATCAGAAGCGACAACGGCCTGCCCTTTGCTTCGCCCAACGGGCTCTACAATCTGTCCCGGCTCTCCGTCTTCTGGCTCAGACTTGGCATCGAACTGGAGCGCATCAAGCCTGGCCATCCCACCCAGAACGGTCGTCACGAACGCATGCACCGCACCTTGAAGGCCGAGACAACAAGGCCCGCAGGCGCAAACATCTTGCAGCAGCAAGTCCGCTTCGACGTATTCATCGACGAATTCAACACCGAACGACCGCACGAGGCCCTCGCCATGAAAACGCCGGCTAAACTCTACACACAAGCACCACGCGTCTATGAAGGCCTGCCGGACCTTGAATATCCATTCCACGACCGCGACATAACCGTCACCAACTGCGGGCGAATCTGCATGCTGCGCAAGAAAATCAATATCTCCCACGTGCTCGCAGGTCAGAAACTCGGCATAAAAGAAGTCGACGAAGGCATTTGGCTCGTCTCATTCATGCGCTATGATCTGGGATATATTGACCTCGACCAAAGAACCTTGCAAACAATCGACAATCCGTTCGGCACGAGATTGTCACCCATGTCTTAGGTACAATCTGTTACCCTTGTCTCCGGTATGTACAATAAAAATTTTGGTAGCGGGAGAGGGACTCGAACCCCCGACACGCGGATTATGATTCCGCTGCTCTAACCGGCTGAGCTACCCCGCCACAAAGATGAGGCCGAATGGCCGAACCTTTTGAAGTCGCGGGGATATAGTGCGCCCTTGCGCGGACTGTCAAGCATTATGGCTCATAGGCGCGTGCCGAAAAGTGTTGCATCGATAAGTATGGATCGTAGCAATGCTTGTTTGTCAGTTCCCAAGAGTTTATGCCGGTTTTAACATTAATAAAGACACGGGTTTGGGTGCATGGTTCCGCGTATTGTAGTGGTTGGATGTGGATATTGGGGGGCCAATCATATCCGCACGTTGACATCTCTCGGCGCCCTTTTTGGGGTGTCGGATATTAATGTTGCGCGGGCGGAGGGCTTTGCCAAGGACTATGAC
>JANMEX010000258.1:0-2455 GCA_031377485.1 Phyllobacteriaceae bacterium | reverse complement strand
CACCACATCAACTTCGGTCATGACGCATTCTCCTTGCCAAAAGGATCTGCGCCCCAAGTTAAACCTATGCTGAAAAAAGCTAAGGCTCAACCAACCCTAAATGAGTCCCCGCTTGGAGAGCATTGCATCGGCATTGGGCATTTTTCCACGGAATGCCCTGTAAGCATCTTCCGGATCCATTGACCCGCCGGACGAATAGACAAACCGGTGCAGCCGCGCGGCAATCGCGGCGTCGAACGGATCTCCGGTCTCTTCAAACGCTGCAAAGGCATCGGCATCCAGCACTTCCGACCACATGTAGGAATAGTAGCCTGCCGAATAGCCATCGCCGGAATACACGTGCGAAAAATGCGGAGTTTTGTGGCGCATGACAATGGAATCCGGCATGCCAAGCGAGGCCAGAACGTCAGCTTCGCGCGCTAAAGGGTCTGAGTTTTCGCCGCGCTGGTGCGCATCCATATCCACAATCGCAGAGGAGACAAATTCTACAGTCTGGAAGCCGGAATTGAAATTGTGCGCGGACTTCAGCTTGTCCAGCAACTCTTTCGGCATCGGCGCACCGGTTTCATGATGCAGTGCATAAGTGGAAAGAACTTCCGGGACCGTAAACCAATGCTCATAAAGCTGTGAGGGCAACTCGACAAAATCGCGAGAGACAGACGTTCCAGATAGCGACGGCCAGGTGACATTTGACAACATGCCGTGCAACGCGTGGCCGAATTCGTGAAATAATGTCCGCGCTTCGTCAAATGAAAGCAGATTTGGCTTGCCTTCTGCGGCCTTGGCAAAATTCATCACATTATAGATGATCGGCTTGGAGCCTTTGCCAAGCTTGTACTGATCCTGAAGCGCACTCATCCAAGCACCCGAGCGCTTGGACGAACGCGCAAAATAATCGCCAAGAAACAATCCGACGTGCGCACCGGTCTTGTCACGCACAGCAAAAACCCGCACGTCAGGATGCCACGCAGCCACATTTTTTTGCTCTTCAAATTGCAACCCGAAGAGACGCGTGGCAACAGCAAATGAGGCCTCAATGACCCGGCCCAATTCCAGATGCGGCTTGATCTCGTCATCGTTGAACGCATAACGTTCAGCCTTCAGCTTTTCAGCAAAATGCCGCCAGTCCCACGGACGGATATCGTGGTTCGAACCTTCACGTGCCGCCTGTTCCTGCAGCGCCAATTCTTCTTCCCGGGCGCGTTTGACCGCACGGCCCCACACATCAGACAAGAGCGCGTTCACGGCCTCCGGCTTCTTGGCCATTGTGTCATCCAGCTTGAAGGCTGCAAAGCTGTCATAACCGAGTAGCCTGGCTTTCTCGGCGCGCAGTTTCAATGTTTGCGCCACCACTGGCCGATTGTCATGAGCGCCGTCATTTCCGCCGCGCTGTGTCCAGGCAACAAAAGCCTTTTCGCGCAAATCGCGCCGTGTTGAAAAAGCCAGAAACGGCTCCATGATCGAGCGCGAAAGCGTGACGGCATATTTAGCCTTATGGCCGCGCTCTTCGGCAGCGTTCGCCATCGCGCCGGTTAGCCAATCCGGCAACCCGGCAAGATCCGGTCCGGCATCAAGCATCAGCGCACATTCTTTTTCATCCGCCAACACATTCTGGCCAAATGTCGTGCCACCCAAGGCCAATTGTTCGTTGATCGTTGCAAGCCGTTTTTGATCCTCGCCTTTGAGCTTGGCACCGGAGCGGACAAAACCCTTCCAGGTTTTTTCCAGTGCCCGCAATGTCTCATCATCAAGAGACAATGCGGCGCGGCCTTCATAAAGCCGGTCAATCCGTTCAAACAACTTCGCGTTCATGGAGATCGCCGAGTAATGACGCGACAGTGCGGGAGCCATGTCACGTTCGACCGCTTCGATCATATCATTCGAATGTGCCCCGGCTTTCAGCCAGAATATCGATGAAATACGCGACAAGGCATCGCCGCAAAGTTCCAGCGCCACCAGCGTATTTTCAACAGTCGGTACATCCGGATCGCTGGCGATCGCGTTAATTTCCTTTTCATGCGCTGCCATCGCCGCCGTGAACGCTGGCGAAAAATCCTCATCTGCAATGGCGCCAAAATCCGGCAGGCCGCCAAGTCCGGTCCAACTGGTCAAGGGCGAGAGGGCAATATCAACAGTGTCAGTCATCAGGGCTTCCGGGGTTTGGCGGGTTTGTACCCAGATCGAGATCACTCAATCAGGCAACAAGTGCGGCTCAGACGGAATTGCACTGGCCCGCGAGGAAAAGCAATCACATGCTGGAGCCAGAAACAACAAAGCCGCCTTGCGGCGGCTTGTTGATTGCTGATTCCTTCAAGAAGGAAACTGGAGCGGGCGAAGGGATTCGAACCCTCGACCCTAACCTTGGCAAGGTTATGCTCTACCCCTGAGCTACACCCGCTCGAGCAGCTTGGTCAGCTGCAGCGCGGGCTATATGGCCGAAGAGACTCTGGAATGC
>JANMEX010000239.1:0-3199 GCA_031377485.1 Phyllobacteriaceae bacterium | reverse complement strand
GAAGCAGTCATGCGCCGCCCTGTTTCTGCCAAATTGCAGGAGATTGTGTTCCGGATCGGCGGAATTGCTGTCCTAGGCTTTATGGGATTCGTTTTCTTCAATGACCTGTTTGCGTGCTGAAAAGCACGGAAATTGACCAGTCGTTTACCATATCCGGCAATTGCCGTGGCATGGAAGCCACGGAATCCAAAGAAGTAAACGGATATTAACTCTAAGGCTTGCGTGTATGGCAAAACCGGCTATTACGGACAAGGCTCTGACGGGTGCCTTTTTAGCCGTGGGGACACATGTTGCATAAGGTTTGGGAAAACCAATGAAGTCTAGAACTGTACTGTTGTCGGCAGCGTCTGCTGTTGCGATATCAACCCGCGTGATCTTGAGCGCGACCGTTGGTGCATCACTGATGTCGGTAACCGCTGCACAGGCAGCTTCGTTCCGCAACATTGATGTGCGCGGAAATCAGCGCGTCGAGACATCGACGATACGCGACTACATCGGGATCAAGGCTGGCCAAAGCTATTCGGCCAATGATCTGGATGAAGCGACAAAGCGTCTTTACTCCACCGGTCTGTTCTCTGATGTTTCGATTACGCAGTCAGGCAGCACCTTGGTAATTCAGGTTTCTGAAAACCAGGTCATCAATCAGGTCCTGTTCAGCGGCAACAAGAAAATCAAGGACGCAGCGCTCAGCAACCAGGTTCAGTTGAAAAGCGGCACTTCGCTTGACAGCAATACGCTGGAGCAGGACGCGGAAACCGTGCGTGAAGCATACCGGCGCATTGGCCGGGCTGACGTGGTGGTAAACCCGACGACCGTCGACCTTGGCGAAGGCCGGGTAAACGTTGTTTTTGAAATTCAGGAAGGCGATCGCACAAAGATTGCAACGATCAATTTTGTCGGCAACACGGCCTATTCGGATCGTCGCCTTGCCGAAGTTATTTCAACAAAGAAGTCCAACCTTCTGTCGTTCATCTCGCGCAATGACGTGTATGATGCAGACCGCATCAAGGCGGACGAAGAAGCGCTGCGTCGCTTCTACTTCAACAAGGGTTATGCCGATTTCCAGGTTGTGTCTTCAGATGCTCAGCTTGACGACACATCCAACAAATACACGGTGACAATCACTGTCGAAGAAGGTGAACGTTACAAGTTTGGCGATGTCTCTGTTGAAAGCACCGTTGAAGGCATAACGTCTGAAGATCTGGCAGGAGCCGTGCAAACGGAAGCCGGCAAGACCTACAGCGCCAAAGAAGTTGAAGATTCGATTATTGGCATTTCCGAAAGGGTTGCCAACAAAGGCTACGCTTTCGGTCAGGTCACACCACGCGGCGATCGTGATTTCGCAACCCGCACAATCAATATCGTTTACACGGTCGATCAGGGTCCGAAGACTTATGTTGAGCGCATCGAAGTGCGTGGCAACGACAAGACCCGTGATTACGTTATTCGTCGCGAGTTCGATCTTGCTGAAGGCGATGCATTCAATCAGGTCATGATTCAAAAGGCCAAGCGCCGTCTCGAAAAGCTGGATTTTTTTGAGCGCGTCGAAATCTCGACAGTGCCCGGTGATCAGCCGGATCAGGTGGTTCTGGTCGTTGATGTAGTGGAAAAGTCGACAGGCGATTTTTCGATCGGTGCCGGTTACACGACTGGCGGCTCGGATTCAGGTGTGAACCTGGAACTTGGCATCACCGAGCGCAATTTCCTTGGGCGCGGTCAGTTTGTGAAGGTTTCGGCTGGCGGTTCGCAGAATTCACGGTCCTACAACCTTTCCTTTACCGAGCCTTATTTCCTGGGCTACCGCGTTGCAGCTGGGTTCGACGTTTTCAAGAACCAAACGACGTATGATGCTTACGCAGTTGACAGCAATGGTGCGACGGTTCGGTTTGGTTTGCCAATTACCGACCAGCTGTCTGCGCAGGTCGCCTACAATTTCGTACAGAATGATTACGGTCAGCGGGATACCAACGGGGACAGTGTGATCAACGCATTGGACACACCGTTGCCGTCCTATATTCCTGAAGGTTCCTGGATCAAGTCCTCCTTGAGCTACACGCTGACGTTCAACAACATCGACGACACCAACAATCCACATGCTGGCCTTTTTGCCCGTTTCAATCAGGAATTTGCTGGCCTTGGCGGCGATGCCAAGTGGATAAAATCGACCTTCAAGGCGACTTTTTACCAGACGCTTTCTGAAGAGTTGAATTTGGTTGGTCTTGTGTCCGGTGGCGCTGGTTACATTTATGCGCTGGAAAGCAAGGGCCCTGCCGCATCTGGAAATGGCATTCTTGTTGGCGACCAGTTCAAGGGTAACACCGAAATCGTCCGTGGCTTTGCCTTCAACGGTATCGGCCCGATGATCGGTGCGGATCACGTTGGCGGCACGACGTACTTTAATGCCTCGGCGGAAGTTCAGTTTCCGATGCCGGTCATTCCTGAAAGCATTGGTATAAAAGGTGCGGTGTTTGCCGATGCAGGCACACTCTACGGCTCACCTTTCACTGATGCGAGCAACATCGGCATGTCGTGGCGTTCGTCGGTTGGTGCCAGCTTGATCTGGGCATCGCCATTTGGTCCGCTGCGTGTGGATTATGCAGTGCCGGTAGTGAAGGAAGCGACTGACAAAGTTCAGAGCCTTAACTTCGGCATCGCAACAAAGTTCTAAGGCTAGCAGCCTTTGCCCTCCGGGCTATCAAGTCTGCCCGGAGGAGTGGAATGCCAATGACACATCATGGATTTTTTAAACCATCCGGTGTTTTGAGTGTTGCAGATCTTTCTGCGATGGGTGCGGAAACGCTAGCAACACCCCAATATGCCGACCGGAAGATTGAATTTTTGGATTCAATAGATACCGCACGCGCTGGCAGTGTTGTTTTTGCCGAAGCGAAAGATCAGGCTCCAAAGTTGGCTGGTCTGCCAGACTGTACATTGATTTGTACGGATTATCTTGCACCTTTCGCAAACGAGAACGTGGCGGTTGTCACGGCCAAGCGCCCGCAACAACTCTTTGCGAAGATCGGCAGAAAGCTATTCCCCGAAACGGTACATCCGGTTTCCTATTGTGGCGAAGCCGGACTTTCAAAGCATGCTGTTATTTCGCCATCCGCCCGCTTGGAGGCAAATGTCACCGTTGAAGCCGGGGCAATTGTCGGCGCTGACGTTGAAATCGGCTCAGGAACGGTGATCGGCCCCTGCG
>JANMEX010000224.1:0-1761 GCA_031377485.1 Phyllobacteriaceae bacterium | reverse complement strand
CATCAGGGGCGGTGCCAAGCGTGCCGCTCTCATAGATCAGCGTTATGTCCGGCGCATGGGTCAGCCGCGCCACATTGCAGGCCGCAGACGGCGCACCGATGCCCACAAAGCAAACGTCACTCGATTTAAGCACACGGGATGCAGCAATCGTCATCATTTCGTTGGGGGTGAAGTTACTCATCGCGCAATCCTCAATGAGGCAACGCGCGACGCGAATGCATCGGCATCGGACTGCATCACATTGGTCTCCATCCACGCTAGGAAGCTCGCCCGCTCGGCGGCTATCTTGTCCCACTCCAGATACGCTGCGTTGTCGCGCGCATAGTAGCCGTGGGTATAGGACGGGTGCGCCCCGCCCGGCACGACTGCAATCGCATCGGGGATGAAATGGGGAAGAATGGTGAGGTTCGGGTGCAGGTCATCAAAACTGTCAACCACCTCTTCCACCGTCACGACACATCGCTTTGCAGCAAGGGCTGCTTCCTTCTGGATACCGATGATGCCCTCGATCAGAATATCGCCGCGCTTTGTTGCCTTTTGCGCATGGATGAATGTCACATCCGGGCGCAGCGCCGGAACGGCAGCGAAGACTTCGCCGGTAAACGGGCAGGTCATAGTCTTGATGCTTGGGTTGACGGCTGGAAGTCCTGCGCCGAGATATCCGCGGAACACGGCGAACGGCATTCCTGCCGCGCCTGCCTCCCATGCATTGGCCATTGCGGAATGGCTGTGTTCCTCAATCTCAATGGCATGTGGATGATCATTTTCAATGGCATCGCGCATACGCCGCAAGAGGCCAACTCCGGGGTTGCCGACATAGGAAAACACTGCCTTCTTCGCCATGCCCATGCCAACCATCTGATCATAGATGAGATCAGGCGTCATGCGGATAAGCGTCAGGTCACGGAAGCCTTGGCGAATGGCTTCGTGTGCAGCCGCTGTTGGAATGAGATGCGTGAAGCCTTCAAAGGCCACGCTGTCACCATTGTTCAGATTTTGCCTGACAGCCTCTGTGAGGCTCATGAATTTGCTCATCGGATGATCCTGCTTTACGCGGCTTTGGCCAAACGGAAATCCCAATCCACCGACCAGAAAGGCCCGTCAAACCCAGCTTCGGCTGCAGTTTTGGCATCTGTGATGTGTTTGAAATCGCCGACAAGGCTTTCCTTCACGCCAAACACTGCATCGACTTCCAGATACGGGCAATCGGGTGGGAAAACGTGCGTGATCACGGTCTCAAAGCCGGGTGCCTTGACGATGAAATGGATGTGCGCGGCGCGGTTGATGCCGCGTCCCATGGCCGCCAGCATCTCCCCCACCGGGCCGTCGCCGGGGATAGGGTAAAAGCGCGGCTTGACCGAGCGGAACCAGTAACGCCCGTCCTTGTCCGACGTGAAAATGCCACGGAGGTTCATGTCCGGCTGCAGGTCCTTTTGTTGGACGTCATAGAACCCGTCGTCATTGGTCTGCCATGCGTCAACGGTCGCGCCGGCAATGGGATTTCCATCCGTGTCCAGCACACGGCCGCGCACGATCAGTGACTCGCCTTTGCCATCAAGACAGATATTCGCGCCGTTTTCCCGGTGCGGCGGGTTCTCAACGTAAAAGGGTCCGAGAATTGTATTCTCGGTCGCATCTGAACCGTGATCATTATTGATGGCATCGACCAGCATCGTCACACCGATCGTGTCTGACAAGAGGATGAACTCCTGCCGCCAGTCATTGCACATCTGACCGGTGCGGGTCAGGAACTGGATCGCC
>JANMEX010000202.1:0-1587 GCA_031377485.1 Phyllobacteriaceae bacterium | reverse complement strand
TCTGACGCTTGGCATACGCCCGGAAGGCGTGCTTCTGTCACGAGAGGAAAAAGCGGGCTACGCCGCCTCGCATGTTCATTTGATCGAGCCACTTGGCGCATACGACATTGTCGATCTGAAGTTTGGATCGACATTGTTGCGGGCGCGAACAAGAAGCGGCTTTGCCGGGAAAGCCGGTGAAAAGATCTGGGCGCGCCTCGATCCCGCGCAGTCCCATTTCTTCAATTCCAAGTCAGGCGATTCCCTGAACATAAGGCTTGATAATGGCGCAAATTAAATTTCAATCAGTCACCAAGAAATTCGGTGGCAACACCGCGCTGGACGCCTTGTCGCTCGACGTCGCTGACGGTGAGTTCTTTGTCCTTCTTGGGCCGACCGGCGCGGGCAAGACGACAGCGCTTCGCCTTATTGCCGGGCTCGATACGCCGGACGGCGGCACCATAGAAATTGCCGGCGAGGATGTGCATGACCGCACCTCTGCCGAGCGGGATGTGGCCTTGGTTTTCCAGTATTACTCACTTTATCCGCGCTATACCGTACGCCAAAATCTGGAGTTTCCGCTGCGCTCGCGCACCCGCAATTTTACCCAAGCTGAAATTGACCAGCGCGTTGACCAGGCCGCCAAAACACTGCGCATTACCCATTTGATGGACCGCAAGACTGACCGGCTGTCGGGCGGCGAAATGCAGCGCGTGTCGATTGGCCGCGCCATCGTGCGTGAACCGCGCGCGTTCCTGATGGACGAACCTCTTTCCAATCTCGATGCCAAGTTGCGCGAAGCCTTGCGCTCGGAACTCAAGGAACTGCAGATCCGCTTGAAAGCCACATTCGTGTTTGTCACGCACGATCAGGTCGAAGCCATGTCAATGGGCGACAAGGTAGCCGTTCTCAACAAGGGCAAGCTTGTTCAGGTCGGCACGCCTTGGGAAATATACAACCGCCCGCGCGACCTGTTCGTGGCCTCATTTGTCGGCTCCCCGTCCATAAACCTTTTGCCTGGCGCTGTATCAGGCGAGGAGTGCAGCCTGTTTGGCGGCGCGCAGAAACTAAAAATGCCGGTCAAATCAGGCGCTTCTGAAGTAACGGTCGGCATCCGGTCAGAAGATATTGAAGTCGGCCCGGACGGTCCGGTGGGGGCTGTGATCCACGATGTTGAAAATCATGGCGTTGAAAAGATCGTGACACTGCGGGTCAACGATGTGCTCCTTAAGGCGACCGTTTCATCGAAAATGCAGACATCTGTCGATGCCAAAGTGAGGTTCGGGCTGGACCCGGATAAAGCCCATTTCTTTGATCCAGCCTCCGGCATTAACCTGTCAGCGTAATTTGCGGACGAAAAATTGAATGAAGAAAGTGAATTGAATGCGGTTTTCAGGACGTAGGGCTGTTGTTACCGGCGGAGCATCCGGCATCGGCGAGGCAGTGGCAAACAGGATCAGGGCCGAAGGCGGACAGGTTGCCGTCTGGGATTTGAACGGCCCGATCAAAGTCGACATCTCGGACTATGCCTCGGTCGAGAACGCAGTCAAGGAGACGTTGGCGCTGATGGGCGGGATTGACATCCTCGTCAACAGCGCAGGCATCACC
>JANMEX010000180.1:0-15197 GCA_031377485.1 Phyllobacteriaceae bacterium | reverse complement strand
GTAGCAAAAGCCACCGGCCATATCCTGAAAGGCATGGTGGCCGGGCGGGCGGCAGAGCGCATAAGCGGCGGCCTCGCCTTGTGCGACGAGATCAGCGGCGTGGGTGGCCGTGTGTGCCGAACGCAGGGCTGAGCCCCAGGTGTCGGCATTGATCGGGCAGGCGGTATCAGCCATGTGATAACCAGCGTGGCCGACAGCAGATGCAGGATAGGCCATGCTGCGGCCGTTGGGATGGATGTTCGGGATCACCTCGTCAGACGCGCCTTCGATGCGCTGCCAGCGCTCATATATCGTTTGAAGAAAGGTGAGGTATTCGGGCGTGTGAACAGCGGCCGCGGGGCTGAGGCCATAGTCTTGCGGCGTCTCCTGCTTCAGACCGGCATCGCGCGCGGCCTTGAGGAGAATGTCGGCGCGTTCGGGGACTTCCGGGTTGGGCTGCGCTGCGCCCGAGGAGAGGAAGAATTTGGGGTGATGGCGCTTTTGGGATGGGTCGAAGATTACTTTCAATTTTGTGCTCCATTCGCGGCGCAAGCTCGGAGCGAGGCGCCCCCCTCTGCCTGTCGGCATCTCCCCCGCAAGTGGGGAGATCGATAATCACCACATTTGGCGTTTGTCAGCGCACGGTTGTGAGCCGATCTCCCCACAGGCGGGGGAGATGTCCGACAGGACAGAGGGGGGCGCGGCGGAGCGCTAAAATCCGACATGATCAATCCCCTTCAATCCCAGCCTCTCCCTTGCCTCGTCCGGCGTGGCGATTGTGTGCCCCAGTTCCTCGATGATGCGGCGGATTTTTTTCACCTGGTCGGCGTTGGATTTGGCAAGTTCGCCGCGCGAAATCGTGAGGTTGTCTTCGAGCCCGACACGGACACTGCCGCCCAGAATGACGCCCATGGTGCCGAGCGGAAACTGCCTTGAACCGGCGGCGAGAACCGAGAAATGGTAATCACCGATGAGGCGGTCAGCGGAGGCCTTGAGGTTCATGAGGCTTTCAGGCGAGGCGTCGATTCCGCCCAGAACGCCCATGACAAACTGAAGGAAGACCGGGCGCTTGATGAGGCCCTTTTTCAGATAGTAGGCCAACGTCTGCAAATGGCCGACGTCGTAAACCTCGAGTTCAAAACGCACGCCATCCTGTTCGCCAAGTGATTCCAGAATGCCTTCTATGTCGCTGAATGTGTTCTTGAAAATGATGTCCTTGGTCGCTTCCAAAAAACCAGGTTCCCAATCGTGCTTCCATTGCGAATAGCGTTCTTGCATGGGAAACAGGCCGAAGTTCATAGAGCCCATATTCAGCGAACACATCTCTGGTTTCGCCGCTTTTGCGGGGGCTAAGCGCTGGTCGAGCGTCATGCGCGAGGAGCCGCCGGTGGAGATGTTCAGCACTGCGTTTGTCCGCGCTTTGATGCGGGGCAGGAAGTCCATGAACAGGGCAGGATCGCCAGATGGCAGGCCGGTCTTTGGATCTCGTGCATGGAGGTGAATGATGGCCGCGCCAGCTTCTGCGGCGGCGACGGCTTCTTCGACGATCTGGTCCGGCGTGACGGGCAGGTACGGGCTCATTGTCGGTGTATGAATTGAGCCTGTGAGTGCGCAGGTGATGATGACGGGATCGCTCATTTCAGGTTCCTGAAACCGGCAGATTGTTCTCTGCCGCGAAGGCATCAAGACTGGAATTCAGCATGTCCATGATCTCGCCGATCTGTGCGTCTGTGGTGATGAGCGGTGGGCAAACCATGAAGTGATCGCCGATGCGACCGCCGCGGGTGCGGCGCGAATAAATGATGAGGCCGCGCTCGTAGGCTAGGTCGACGAGGCGCAGATGCGCGTTCATGGCGACGGGGAGCGGCTCCATGGTTTCGCGATTTGACACCAGTTCGAAGGCGAGAAGCAGGCCCTTGCCGCGCACGTCGCCGATGAAGGGGTATCGGTGCATGAGGTTGGTCAGTTCAGCCTTGAGTTTATCGCCCTGAACTTCAGCAGCCTTGATGAGATTGAGCCGGTCGATTTCGCCAAGTACTGCCAGTCCGGCGGCGCAGGCAAGGGGGTTGCCGGCATAGGTGAAACCGTGAACGAAGCCGCCTGCGTCAATGACCGTTTCGGCGATCTCGTGACTAGCGACCATGGCGCCGAGCGGAGCGTAGCCGGCGCCGAAGCCTTTGGACAGGGCGATGATGTCGGGGCGGAGGTTCCAATGTTCGACGCCGAGATATTTGCCGGTGCGGCCGGCGCCGGTCATGACTTCGTCGGCGATCAGAAGAATGCCGAACTCGTCGCAAATCTCGCGGATGCGCGGATAATAGCTGGCGGGCGCGACCAACGCGCCGGTAGAGGCACCGCCTATCGGCTCCATGATGAAGGCGAGTACTGTTTCCGGACCTTGGCGGAGGATTTCCTCGCGCAACATGTTGGCATAGCGCAGGCCGCGCTCATCGTGGGTAAGGGCGTCGCGGTCGAGATAGGCTGTGGGTGCCGGGATTTTTGGCATCTCGTTCATCATTGGCGAGAAAGGCGCGCTCATCTGCGCCATGCCGGTGACGGCGAGCGCGCCGAGTGTCGAGCCATGATAGGAAGGGAAGCGCGAAATCACTTTCCAGCGCGAAGCTTGTCCCTTGGCCACCGCATACTGGCGGCCGATCTTTATGGCGCTTTCGACGGCTTCTGAACCCCCTGAGACAAAGAAAACGCGGTCGAGGCCTTGCGGCATCCGGTTGGCTATGGCGGTGGCAAATTGTTCGGCGGGTTCATTTTCGAAATGCAGGCGGTAGCCAAAGGTGGATTTCTCCATCTGCTGGTACATGGCTTCCAGAACGACCGGGTTGGAATGGCCGATGTTTGACACCATAGCGCCGGATGAGCCATCCAGATAGCGCTTGCCGGTGTTGTCCCAGAGGTACACGCCTTCGGCGCGATCAAGCATGGGGCGGCGCAGGCGCGTTTGGTAGAAAAGGTTTGACGTGTTGGGGATGGCGGACATTCTGTTCCCGTCGTTTTTGCTTTGGTCAAATTGAGCAAAGCGGCGGCGCGAAAGCTAGCCATTTTCCGACAAAACGATGGTTTGGTGCAGGATTTGTTGCTGCATCCGCTGGGTTTGGTTAGGGAATGAGCATGCAGGAGAACAAAATGGTCAAAATCGGCATCGTCACGGTCTCGGACCGCGCCTCGCGCGGCGAGTATGAAGACAAGAGCGGTCCGGCGATGGCGCAGTGGCTAACGAAGGCGATTTCATCGCCTTGGGAACCGGTGGTGCGGGTTATTGCAGACGGCATGGAAAGCGTGCGCGACACGCTGATTGAGCTTTGCGATGTTGAACATTGTGATCTGGTGCTGACCACCGGCGGCACCGGGCCGAGCCCGCGCGATTTGACGCCCGAAGCGATGCAGGCTGTGCTGGAAAAGGAATTGCCGGGTTTTGGCGAACTGATGCGGCAGGTGAGCTTGCGCGAAGTGCCCACCGCCATCCTGTCACGCCAGACGGCGGGGGTTCGCGGCAAGACGCTCATCATCAACGTTCCGGGCAAGCCGTCGTCGATCAAGACCTGTTTTGATGCGGTGTTTCCGGCAGTGCCCTACTGTCTGGATTTGATCGGGGCGGGATGGGTTGAGACGCGGGATGAGGTTTGCAAGGCGTTTCGGCCGAAGGGGTGAAAATAACGCGTTTTGTGTGCCGTCAAAGATGTTTATCAAGAGTTGTATTTTGACCGTTTTTTGAGTAGCATTTGAACTCAATATTGCCAAAATGTGATTTATAAGTTACACATGCAGATAATTTGGTCTGACGAGTTTGCGAAATGGCTCAAACGTCTGCGTGACAAGGGAGCTTATGAACGTATTTCGATAAGGATTGTACGTCTGGAGCGTGGTTTGTTCGGCGATGCGAAACCTGTAGGAGGCGGTGTAAGTGAACTGAAAATTGATGTCGGGCCCGGTTATCGTGTTTATTTTCAGCAAAAAGGCAACGAGATCATCTTGTTGCTTTTGGGCGGAGACAAGAGTTCACAGGCGGAAGACATCAAAAAGGCACACGTAATCGCCGCTGCTTACCAAAGCGATGGGTCTAAAAAGCCGTAGGATTGGAAATGATGGTCAAATTCAGCAGACTCGACACATCAGAACTGTTTGACGATGCACGCGCCCAAAGCGCATTGCTGGATGATGCCTTTGAGACTGGCGATGCTGGATATATGGCTCACGCACTCGGGGTGATCGCAAGATCACGAGGCATGACACAGATTGCGAAAGACGCCGGTGTGACGCGCGAAGCGTTATACCGGGCGCTCAGTTCGGATGGCGATCCGAAATTGTCGACATTGCTGGGTGTGTTTAAGGCTCTGAATTTAAAACTTAAAATCGAAGCGAGCGTCTCTGCTGATGGCATTGCAGCCGAGTAACTGCCTCGGATTTCAGTTGGCTAACTTCAACTCTGTTGCAACGCGTGCTAGCTGGTTTTAATGGACATCCGCCAGCTCTCCTACCTCGTCGCTCTCGCTCGGGAAAAACACTTTACCCGCGCTGCCGAGGCGTGCGGGGTGACACAGCCGACTTTGTCGGGGCGCATTCAGCAACTGGAACAGGAACTGGGCGTGCCGATTGTCACGCGCGGCAACCGGTATCTGGGGCTGACGGCCGAAGGCGAGCGGGTGCTGAAATGGGCGCAGACGATACTGGAGAATGTTGACGGGCTGCGCTCGGACCTTGCGCATGCTGCCGACGCACCGCTCGGGAGGCTGACATTCGGGGCGATCCCGTCCGCTTTGCCGACGCTCGCGCCGCTGACGGACGCGATGCGCAAGAAGTTTCCCAAACTTTCGTTCACGGTGCTGAGCCTGAGTTCGGAGGAAATCCGGCGATCGCTGGAGGATTTTACGATTGATGTCGGCGTCACCTATCTTGACAATGAGCCGATTGATCTGGCGGTTTCCAGGCCGCTCTACATGGAGCGCTACCGGCTGTTTGTGCGCGATGATCATCCGCTCGCAGGTCGGAAAAGCGTGGAATGGGCGGAGGCGGCCAAGCATCCGGTGTCGCTGCTGACACCCAACATGCAAAACAGGCGCATCATTGAAAGCGCTTTCCGCAAGGCGGGCGCACAAGTGGTGCCGGAGCTGGAAAGCAACTCGATCGTTAATCTTTATACGCATGTGCAGATGGCGGGGCTGGCGACTGTCTTGCCGGAGATTTTCATCGGGCTGATGGGTGATGAGGGCCGTATCCGCGCCATTCCGCTTGTGTCTCCGGTGGTGGAGCATTCGGTCGGATTGGTGGCGCATGATCGCGATCCGCTGCCTAAAGTGGTGAAGGCGATGCTGGATTTGGCGGGGACATACGTGCTGCCGGGAAATTTAAGCGGACGGTTCTAATTTCTGATGTCGCCATTATAGTTTTTGTCTATAATGGAATAGGAACAACCGATTTGATTGCTAACCTGACGTTAGCTTAGACAGATTCTTGAGTTTCTGTGCGCTTGCCGGAGGATGCATGAACGCCCCGATTGATCTTAATCTCGCCCAATCGACCTGCGCCTCATATGGCAACAGGCCGGATGCGCTGCTTGAAATCCTGCATGATATTCAGGAACACAAGGGCTTTGTGCCTCAAGCCGATTTGCCGGTGATTGCCAAGGCGCTGAACCTATCGCGCGCGGATGTGCATGGCGTGATGAGTTTTTACCATGATTTCCGCACCACCAAGGCCGGGACGGTTACAGTCAAGATTTGTCGTGCCGAGGCGTGTCAATCCATGGGCGCGATGGCGCTGATTGACGGGTTTTTGGCCAAACGCGGTTTGAAGCTGGGCGATACGTCAGATGACGGGCAGATCACGGTCGAAGCGACCTACTGTCTTGGCAACTGCGCGATGGCGCCAGCGGCGATGGTGAATGGCAAGTTGGCCGGCCGTTTGAATGCTGCCAAACTTGAGAAACTTGTCGCGGAGGCCGGGCAATGAGCGTCACTGTTTGGGTTCCCAAAGACAGCGCGGCGGTATCTGCCGGGGCACATGAAATTGCCGTTGGCATTGAGCTGATAGCACGTGCACGCGGGCTTGATGTCACCGTCAAGCGGAACGGGTCGCGCGGGGCGCTTTATCTGGAGCCGCTGGTTGAGGTTGAGACGGCTTCTGGCCGCGTGGCTTACGGGCCTGTCGAGGCCAATGATGTCGAGAGCCTGTTTGACGCCGGATTCCTGACTGGAGGCGACCACAAGCTGGCGCATGGGCAGACTGATGAAATTCCTTACCTGAAAAATCAGGAGCGGTTGACATTTGCCCGCGCCGGATTGGCTGATCCGGTGGACCTGGACGCCTATGAAGCCAATGGCGGTTTAGCCGGGCTGAAAAAGGCGCTTGGCATGGCTCAGGGTGATGTCGTCAAAGAGGTGCTGGACTCGGGCCTTCGTGGGCGCGGCGGTGCAGGGTTCCCGGCTGGCATCAAGTGGAAGACGGTGCTGGATGCGCCGGGTGCCCAGAAATACGTCGCCTGCAATGCTGACGAGGGTGACTCAGGCACGTTTGCTGACCGGATGGTGATGGAAGGCGATCCTTATCTGCTGATTGAAGGCATGATCATCGCTGGCGTCGCGACGGGTGCGACCGAGGGTTATGTCTATATTCGTTCGGAATATCCGGATGCGATATCGGCGATGAAGGCGGCAAAGGCCGTGATGGAGAAGCGCGGCTGGCTGGGTAGCTCCGTTGGCGGGTCGGGCAAGGTGTTCAATCTGCATGTCCGGCGCGGCGCGGGGGCCTATATCTGCGGCGAGGAATCCTCAATGCTGGAGAGCCTTGAGGGCAAGCGCGGCATTGTGCGGGCAAAGCCGCCAATTCCAGCGCTGAAAGGCTTGTTTGGACAGCCGACAGTGGTCAACAATGTGCTGACGCTGGCGTCCGTTCCGCTGATACTGGACAAGGGCGCGGCGGCCTACAAGAATTATGGCATGGGCCGTTCTCATGGCACGCTGGCATTCCAACTGGCTGGCAACATCAAACGGGGCGGTCTGGTCGAAAAGGCGTTTGGTGTGACGATCCGCGAATTGCTGGAAGAGTTCGGTGGTGGCACCATGACGGGCAAACCGTTCCGCGCAGCGCAGATTGGCGGACCGCTGGGTGCCTATGTCAGCGAAGATATGCTAGACTTGCCAATGGATTACGAAACGCTTGCAGGTGCTGGCGCGATGGTCGGGCACGGCGGGATCGTCGTGTTTGACGAGAGCGTGGATATGGCAAAAATGGCGCGGTTTGCGTTTGATTTCTGCGCCATTGAATCGTGCGGCAAGTGCACGCCGTGCCGGATCGGCGCGGTGCGCGGACGCGAGACTATGGACAAGATTTTGGCCGGTGTGGATGTGGCCAAGAATGTCGCGCTGGTAGAGGACCTTTGCCAGGTGATGACCGACGGGTCACTGTGCGCCATGGGCGGATTGACGCCGATGCCGGTGCTATCGGCGCTCAAGCATTTTCCGCAAGATTTCGACCGTGCCCCGCACGCTGTCGCAGCCGAATAGAAGGATGCATCGAGATATGCGCCAAATTGGTCTGAAAATGGCAATTTTCGCCGTTTCCGCTGCTCATGTACCCAAATGTAGATTGCGCTTCGGTTCTCGGAAATCACCATTTTCGACCGAATTTGACACATATCTCGACACATCCTTGATCTGATCAAGAAGGAACCTTTGAATATGGGCCTCCAAAAGAATATCGATCTTGGCACACCGATCCGGGTGTCGGAAAATTTGGTCACGCTCGAAATCGACGGTGCTTTGGTCACCGTGCCGGAAGGCACGTCGATCATGCGCGCTGCGGCGCTGATTGACCGGCAGATACCGAAGCTCTGCGCCACCGACAGTGTTGAGGCATTCGGTTCGTGCCGTCTCTGTCTGGTCGAGATTGACGGCGTCAAGGGCACACCATCGTCGTGCACCACGCCGGTTCGCCAAGGCATGGTGGTGCACACCGAAACAGCGCGGCTGGAAAAGTTGCGTCGCGGGGTGATGGAACTTTATATCTCCGATCATCCGCTCGATTGCCTGACATGCTCGACCAATGGCGACTGCGAATTGCAGGATCAGGCAGGTGTCGTCGGCCTGCGCGATGTGCGTTATGGCTTCAAAGGCGAGAACCATTGGGATTTTGAGTCCAAGGTCGAGATTGATACGTCCAATCCGTATTTCCAATACGACCCGTCCAAGTGCATTGTCTGCTCACGCTGCGTTCGCGCCTGTGCGGAAACGCAAGGGACGTTTGCACTGACAATCCAGGGTCGCGGCTTTGACTCTCGGGTTTCGCCGGGCATGTACGGCGATGATTTCTTCAGTTCGGAATGCGTGTCTTGCGGCGCCTGCGTTCAGGCTTGCCCGACGGCAACGCTGATGGAAAAATCTGTTGTCGATCATGGTGTTCCGACCCGCACCGTAAAAACCACCTGCGCTTATTGTGGCGTTGGCTGTTCGTTCAATGCCGAACTCAAGGGTGATCAGGTCATCCGCATGATTCCGGACAAAGACGGCGGTGCGAACGAGGGGCATTCCTGCGTCAAGGGCCGCTTTGCGTTCGGTTATGCCAGCCACAAGGACCGTATCACGACGCCGATGATCCGCGAAAAGATCACCGACGAATGGCGTCCGGTTTCGCTGGACGAGGCAATTGAATTCACCGCTTCTCGCTTCAAGTCCATTCAGGCAAAGCATGGCAAGGATTCGATTGGTGGCATCACCTCTTCGCGTTGCACGAACGAAGAAGTCTATGCCATGCAGCGGATGGTTCGCGCGGCATTCCAGACCAACAACATCGATACTTGCGCCCGCGTCTGCCATTCGCCGACCGGCTACGGCCTGTCGAAGACATTTGGCACTTCTGCAGGCACGCAGAACTTCAAGTCTGTCGAACAGGCGGATGTCATTTTGCTGATTGGCGCAAATGCGACCGACGGCCACCCGGTGTTTGCCTCGCGGCTGAAGAAGCGGCTGCGTCAGGGGGCGCAGATCATTGTTGCCGATCCGCGCAAGATTGATCTGGTGCGCTCGCCGCACGTACAAGCGGCCCATCATATTCAGCTTCGTCCGGGAACGAATGTTGCGGTGATGAATGCGCTGGCGCATGTGATCGTCTCCGAAGGGCTGGTGGACGAGAAGTTCGTCAATGAGCGCTGCGACCTTATGGAGTTCAACCGCTGGCGCGAATTTGTGGCAGAAGAGCGTAACTCGCCGGAAGCTCTGGCAGAGATCATCGGCACGACGCCGGAAACGCTGCGCGAGTCTGCCCGCCTATTCGCCAATGCCAGAAATGGCGCGATCTATTACGGACTTGGCGTGACGGAACACAGCCAGGGTTCCACCATGGTCATGTCGATGGCCAACCTTGCGATGGCCACGGGCAACATCGGTCGCGAGGGCGTCGGCATCAACCCGCTGCGCGGCCAGAACAATGTGCAGGGCTCATGCGACATGGGTTCGTTCCCGCACGAGTTTCCGGGCTACCGCCATGTGTCGAACAACGAGGTCCGTGGTTCGTTTGAAAAGCATTGGGGGCTGGAGCTTTCGGCAGAGCCCGGCCTTCGCATCCCCAACATGTTTGCCGCCGCAGTGGACGGCACATTCAAGGGTCTGTTCGTGCACGGCGAAGACATTGCCCAGTCCGACCCCAACACCAAGCATGTGGAAGCTGCGCTTTCGGCGATGGAATGTGTTGTCGTGCAGGACCTTTTCCTGAACGAAACAGCAGCTTACGCCCATGTGTTTCTGCCGGGGACATCTTTCCTCGAAAAGGATGGCACCTTCACCAACGCCGAACGGCGCATCAACCGCGTGCGTCCGGTGATGAAGGAAAAGACCGGCGTTTCCGAGTGGGAGATCATCGTCCGTCTTGCCCGCGCCATGGGCTATGAAATGGGTTATGCGAACGCTGCCGAAATCATGGACGAGATCGCCTTGATGACGCCGGCATTCAATGGCGTTTCGCACAAGCGGCTGGATACCGAAGGCTCGCTGCAATGGCCGGTGAATGACAAGTTCCCGAACGGTGCGCCAATCATGCATGTGGATGGCTTCGTGCGCGGCAAGGGCCGGTTCATGATCACTGAATATGTGCCGACCGCCGAGCGCGTGACACGCATGTTCCCGCTGATCCTGACGACGGGGCGCATCTTGTCCCAATACAATGTGGGCCAGCAAACGCGGCGCACGGAAAACTCGCGCTGGCATTCGGAGGATTTGCTCGAAATCCATCCGTTTGACGCAGAGGAGCGTGGCATTGCCGATGGCGATTATGTCTCGATCGGTTCGCGCATGGGCGCAACGACGCTCAAAGCCGAGATTTCAGAACGCATGCCGCAGGGCGTGATCTATACGACTTTCCATCATGCGGTATCTGGCGCCAATGTCGTGACATCCGACTTGTCCGATTGGGCAACCAGCTGTCCGGAATACAAGGTGACGGCGGTTCAGGTGACGCGCTCGAACCGACCTTCGGACTGGCAGGAGGCGCATGAGCGGCAGGAAGAGACGCACTACCGCGTTCAGGCTGCCGAATAGGAAATGGGCGCTCCGGCTTCGCTGATGGCAATTGACACGTCGCCCGCATTCACGGGGCGGTTTGTCACGGCTTCCAGCGAAGTCAAATCCGTCTGGCATTTGCCGCATGAAGCGCCGGTGAACATTCTTTACAATGGCAACAGCTTTGCCGTGATGATGGCCACGCCGCAGGACATCGAAGACTTTGCGGTTGGCTTCAGCATCACCGAAGGGATCGCCGACGTTTTGGCAGATATTCAAGATATCCGTATCGCTGAAATTGCGGATGGGCATATCGTCAACATCAAGGTTGATGCCGCCAAGCTGGAACGCGCTGAAGGGCGCCGCCGGACTTTGACCGGGCGTTCCGGCTGCGGCCTGTGCGGGGCGCAGTCGCTGGATGCGGTAATGAAGCCGTTGCGCAGCGTCAAACAGGTGAAGCCGGAGGCCTCAGCGGTGCTTGCGGCTTTGCATGGGCTCAAAGTGCGGCAGCCGATGAATGCGGTCAATAAATCAACCCACGCGGCGGCGTTTTGCGCGATGGATGGGACTATCAAATTGGTGCGCGAAGACATTGGCCGCCACAATGCGCTGGACAAGTTGGCGGGCGCGTTGGTGCGGCAGGGTATTGACGCCGCGAGCGGCTTTTTGGTGCTGTCTAGCCGGTTCAGCGTGGAGATGGCGCAGAAATCGGCGGCGATCGGCGCTGGCTTTGTTGCCAGCGTCTCCGCGCCCAGCGCACTGGCTCTGCGGCTGGCACACAAGGCAGGATTGACCGTCGCGACACAGGCGCAAGGCGGTTTGATGATTTTTGACAAAACAGGGACGGCAGGCTGATGGACGACAGTGACACAATCCGCATGGTCAACCAGATCGCGGACTTCTTCAGGCCCTATCCAAAAGACGAAGCGATTGCCGGGATTTCGGAACATATCCGCTTGTTTTGGGAACCGCGGATGCGCTCAAAGCTGAAACACACGATTGATCTGGGTGGCGAGGGCATGAGCGAGCTTGCTGTCGCCGGGGCGAAGTCTGCGCTAGGTCTGAATTAAGCGAGACGCTGATTTATCGACCGCGGCAGTTTGTTGGCTTTAACACTTTGTTGACCAATCCATCCGACTGACCTGATTTTTCCGACTGAATTAGCGAATGTTCAACGACAGTCTGGCAAAACCTTCCTGATAAGGATGGTGTCGTGGCGTTTGAATTGTCTTCAATTGCTGAGTTGGATTTGCTTCTGGCTGGAACGAGCCTGGTGGCGACCGTTGCGGCTGGTTGGATGTTTGGCCGGTACAGAAGTTCGCAACGGCAGGCAAAGCTGGCAGGCGTTGAGATGGCCGAGGCGATAGAGAGCCTTGGTGAAGGTTTCTACCGATCCTCGCTCGACGGAAGAATGCTGTTTGCCAACACAGCGCTGGCAAAACTCAACGGATATCAAACTGCGCAACAGCTTCTTGATGGGGTCGAGGACATCGCGGCGGAATGGTATATCGATCCCTTGCGGCGCAAGGAATTCCGGTCTGTCATTGAAGGTGGCGGGAAAATCACGAACTTCACGTCTCAGATCTTCCGTCACAAGACGCGGGAGCCGATCTGGATCACGGAAAATGCCCGGGTGGTTTTTGACCCGAAAACAGGGCAGCCCAGCCACTACGAAGGCACGGTGCGTGAAACGACCGACATCATGGTGCGCATGCAAGAGAAAGAGCGGCTGCTGAAGCTGACGTCGCATGTGCCTGGCGGACTTTTTCAGTTGGAGCGCAAATCCTCTGGTGAGTTTGAAGTGGTGTTCTCGTCACCTGGCTTTCGCGATCTTCTGGATAGCAAGCAAAACGAAGAGATATTTGATCTGAAGCGCTTCCTGACGATCATCCATCCGGATGATCTGGGCAGCTATCATGCCTCGCTCAAGGCTTCGCGCAAGACGATGACGCAGTGGGTGCATGAATTTCGAGTTGTCACAGATGGCGGCAAGGCCAAGTGGATGAAGGTGCAGGCAACCCCTGAACTTCAAACGGATAACCGGATTGTCTGGCATGGATATTTGCAGGATGTGACGGCGTCAAAAGCCGATGAAGCCCAAATCCGGTCGCTGGCTTACAATGACATGCTGACGCAACTGCCAAACCGGAGGCTTCTGCTTGAGCGGCTGCAGCAGACGATTGCCTCCAGCGCCCGGCGCAACGAGTGCGCGGCTGTTCTCTTCATTGATCTCGACAATTTCAAACTGCTCAACGACACGCATGGCCATGAAACCGGCGACTTGCTCCTGATTGAAATTGCCAAACGGCTGAAAAAGCTCGTGCGCCGCAATGATACGGTCGCGCGTTTGGCCGGCGATGAATTTGTTGTTTTGCTTGAGGGACTTGGCCGTGAGAAAGCGGCGGCAAACTTGCGCGTGGCCATGATTGCGGAGAAGATTCTCGGCTCGTTCAGCAAGGGGTTTGACCTTGGCCGTTTGACAACAAACATATCTGCTTCCATCGGGGCGATCTCGTTTGACGGCAGTGCCAAATCGGTCGATGATATTCTCAAATACGCTGACACGGCCATGTATGAGGTGAAGAAATCGGGGCGAAATGCCTACCGGATTTTTGAGCAGGGCAAGGATGTCGAGTCCGGTAGCAAGCTTATGATCGGCGAGGACTTGAAGCAGGTCGTCAAGAAGAAGCAGCTTGTCCTTCGCCTTCAGCCGCAAGTGGACCGCGACGGCAGGATTATCGGTGCAGAAGCGCTGATCCGCTGGAACCATCCGACGCTTGGCATGTTGACCCCGGACAAATTCATGGGTCTTGCCGAACAACGTGGTCAAAGCCGTGAAATCGGCCAGTTTGTGCTGGAACATGCCGTGAGGCTCTTGAGCGCCTGGCAAGTCGACAGTTTGACGGCAGACCTGAAACTTGCGGTCAACATCAGTGCGCAGCAGTTCCTGAACGAGGAATTCGTCAGTGAAATTCGCACGCTCATCAACCGCCACAAGATCCGCCCTTCGCGGCTGACGCTGGAATTGACAGAGCAGGTGATTTCCAAGGATCGTGAAAATGCTGTCAAAACGCTGGAACGGCTGAAAACGACTGGTGTCCGGCTCTCCCTTGATGATTTCGGCACAGGCTTTTCTTCGCTGTCGCATCTGAAAGACATGCCGTTGGACGAGGTCAAGATAGACGGCAAGTTTGTCAAGCTGATGCAGGACCGGCCAAAGGATATGGCTCTGGTCAAGACAATCATCGCGATGGCAGAAGCATTGGGTCTGACGACGGTTGCCGAGCATGTGGAAACGCAAGCACAAGAGAAGTTCCTGCTCGCCCATGGCTGCGATGCGTTTCAGGGCTATCTCTATTCAGGCGCGATGACGCGTGATGATTTTGAAGAAGCGGTGAAGCGCAACTCGATGTCGTCCGGACAATCGGTCAAGCTGGCAAACGTCGCCTGAGTTCGCTTTTGCAATTGTAAAACAATTGGAAGCCTGCAAACTGTCGTGAAAAGACAGAACAGGCTGAACATGCTCGATTTTGCAATTTTCTGGGAATGGCTTTCTTTCGCGGCGCGGTGGCTGCATGTGATCACGGCGATTGCCTGGATCGGGTCCTCCTTCTATTTCGTCGCGCTCGATCTTGGCCTGCGGCAAGCGCCGAACCTTCCGGCAGGTGCGCATGGCGAAGAGTGGCAGGTGCATGGCGGCGGGTTTTATCATATCCGCAAATATCTGGTTGCGCCCGCCGAAATGCCGGAACATCTGACCTGGTTCAAATGGGAATCCTATGCGACGTGGTTGTCCGGGTTCGCGCTCCTGTGCGTGGTCTATTACGCCGGGGCAGGGCTGTTTCTCATTGACCGGAATGTGCTCGATATCTCGCCGCTGCAAGGCATCGGCATTTCGGTGCTTACGATTTTCGCGGGCTGGTTTTTCTATGATTTCCTGTGCAAATCGCCGCTCGGCAACAATGACTGGCTTCTGCTGCTTTTGCTTTACCTGTTCATGATTTTCATGGCCTGGGGCTTCACGCAGCTTTTCACCGGCCGCGCGGCGTTTTTGCATCTGGGCATCATCACGGCAACCATCATGTCGGCCAACGTGTTTGCAATCATCATCCCGAACCAGAAGATCGTCGTGGCGGATCTGATTGCCGGGCGAAAGCCGGACCCGAAATACGGCAAGATCGCCAAGCAGCGCTCGCTGCACAACAATTACCTGACGTTGCCAGTGCTGTTCTTCATGTTGTCGAACCATTATCCGCTGGCGTTCGCGACGCAGTTCAACTGGATCATCGCTTCGCTGGTGTTCCCGATTGGCGCGTTGATCCGGCATTATTTCAACACGGTCCACGCCCGCAAGGGTAACCCGCACTGGACGTGGGCTGTGTCGGCGATCCTGTTTATCATCATCATCTGGCTGTCGAGCACGCCAAAAATTTTGACGGGTGAACAGGCGAGCGTTGTCTCGCCCAAGCTGACGCAAGTCGCGGAGTTTGCTGCTGCAAAGGAAGTGGTGATGGGGCGCTGTTCGATGTGCCATGCCGCAGAGCCGGTGTGGGAGGGCATCTACCATGCGCCAAAGGGCGTAATGCTGGATGATGACAACCGCATTGCGGCGCATGCGCGGGAGATTTACCTTCACGCGGGACGCTCGCACGCCATGCCGCCGGGCAACGTAACTGACATCACGGTGGACGAGCGGCGGGCGATTGTCGCGTGGTA
>JANMEX010000145.1:0-3021 GCA_031377485.1 Phyllobacteriaceae bacterium | reverse complement strand
GGTGATGATGCCGCCTCCGCCAACGGCCTGACCGTCAGCGGACCGGTGGTGATCGGCGTGATGGTCATGTTGGCCGGAATGACGGCCACGCCGTTCAGCGTGTCGTTGGTCAGGACATTGAGCGCAGGTATCGCACCGCCCGTCAGGCCGTTGGCGGACGCCGCATCATCGCCTGCCACCAGCGTTGCCGCTGTTACCGTGATCACCACATCGGCGCTGTCACAGTTGGTTGTCAGGTTCAGCGTTTCGCAAACCGTGTAGGTCACCGTGTAAGGACCGGCTGGCGTGTTTGGCGCAACCGTCACCGTGCCATTAGCATTGACCGTCAGCGGACCGGTGGTGATCGGCGTGATGGTCATGTTGGCCGGAATGACGGCGACGCCGTTCAGCGTGTCGTTGGACAAGACATTGAGCGCAGGCACCGCACCGCCGGTCAGGCCGTTGGCGGACGCTGCATCATCGCCTGCCACCAGCGTTGCCGACGTTACCGTGATCGAGGCCGTTGCATTGTCACAGTTGGTGACATTGAGGTTTTCGCAGATTTTATAGGTGATGGTGTAGATACCCGAAGGTGTGTTCGGTGCCACTGACACCACGCCTGTAGTCACATTGAAGGTGACATTCGGATTTGCCGAAGGCGTAACGATCGTTGCCGTAATATTTGCTGGCACCACGGCCACGCCGTTCAACGTGTCGTTGGCAAATGCACTGAGCGCGGTTGGCGAACCGGTCAAACCATTGATGCCCGTCACGCTGTCATCATCTACTATGATCGGGGCGTCTGTGAAAGTAATCACCGTTGGATCATCTGGACCAGCACCGTCGATTGCGTTCGGGCTGTCAGAGAGATCGGTGACGCCGCCCGCAGGCGAGCCTGAAACTGCGGAGGTCGCAGCAACAGAAGCCTGGTTTGAATGGTTGCCAGCAAGGATGTCTGCCGCACTCAGTGTGTAAGTTGCAGTAAAAGTCGCGGCATCTGTAATTCCGGGCGCAAGCGTCGAGATAGGTCCGCCGCTTATGGTTGCACTCGGATCGGAAAGTGAAATGGCATTAAGCGTAACGTTGCCGGTATTGGTGACCGCAAATGTGTAAGTCAGCGTTTCGCCGACCTGGCCGTGGCCATCGCTGTTTTGATCGTCAGCAGTCACAGTTTTGACAACAGCAATGCCGGGTGCTGCCACAGCAACAGGTATGCTGACTGTAGATTCCGGCATCGGCAATGCAAAGCTGCCTGCTGCCGGTGTTCCGTCCACCCGACCCGTGTTCACCAACTGCGCATCCGCACCGGTGACGGCAAAAGCCATCACCAATGCGGAAAGCAGGGGCGCTTTGAACCGGCGCAAGAATGCCGGAATTGTGGTCAGTCGTTTGGACAATGCATGCTCTTTATTTTGACGTGGTCTAAACCCGCGCCGCAGGAAGCGGCGCGGGGTAGCAAACTGCGTTATGGCTGCAGTGTGTCGATGTCAGTCTGCGTGACCGTGTAGGACGCGGTGAACGTGGTGAATGCACCTGGCGCAAGTGTCGAAGCACCGCCAGACGGTGTCAGAGCGGGAATGCCACCGGTGCCGTTAAAGGCGGTTTCCGTTATGCCCACGCCATTGATGGTCACGTTGCCATTGTTGGTAACGAGGTAGGAGAAGGTCACCACATCGCCCTTTACCAATGGTCCGGCCTTGTCCGCTGTCTTCACAATGGTCAAGCTCGGTACCGAGTTGATGGTCGTGGTTGCCGTCAGCGTAGAAGCGGTTGGCGATACAGTATTGTTCTGCGGATCCTTCGCCGAAGACGTAACCGTGTTGGACACACCGTTGGTGACGCCAGCGGCTGCGTCCACGTTGGCCTGTGTCAACACATATGTTGCGGTGTAGGTCCAGACTTCACCCACGTCGAGAACGTTCGGGTTTACTGCATCTCCGGAGACCTTGGTCGGACCGGTTGACAATGGCTGAGCCGCGCCGCCGTTGAACTTCACACCCGGATCGGTAAGCGCAACCGTATTGAGCGAAACGTTGCCGGTGTTGGTTACGACATAGGAATAAGTAATCGTATCGCCACCATCAACTTGTGACGAGGAAGCGCCAGAAGATGTTGTCGTCGAGGTGATCGATTTGGCAACAGAATAAGTCGGCACTCTCGGCGTGATCGGAATGTTGACCGTAGAGGTCGCTGACTGCACCGCACCAGCCGAACCACCGGGCGCAGTGCCGAATGCCTTCGCGGTGTTGGTCAGATTTCCAGCCGATGCGGCAGATGCCGCGACCACTGTAAAGAGTGGCACCAGCAGGAAAAGAGCGAGACGTCTCGCGCTTGGCCAGCCTTTCATGATTGACTTCAATTTTTGCATTTCCCTGCCTCCGTGATCGGGCTTTTCTTTTGCAGGCAATGACCTGCAGCCGTTTCGTGCCCGCTATTGTTAAGAACCTGAACCAACGCTTGCTCTTGGAGCAAGGAACCCGGCACTTCAGCCGAATCACTTCCTTTCGAGCGCATATGTTTTTTCAAAGAAGACAAAGGCCTGAACTGCCTTGTCACTGAGTTATCAACCGCGAAATCCATGTTCATCATCACAGCAAATCCACATCTGTTTGAGTGACTGTGTATGTCGCGGTAAAAGTTGTCGATGCGCCCGGCGCCAATGTTGCGGAACCACCCGCCGGTGTCAGCGCTCCAGTGCCACCGGTTCCGTTGAACGCTGTTTCCAAAACAGCAACGCCGGTCAACGTCACATTGCCGGTGTTGGTGATCTGGTAAGAGAACGTCACCACGTCGCCCTTGACCAGCGGGCCGGGCTTGTTGGCGGTTTTCACGATCGACAGATTTGGAGTCCTTGTGATCGGTGTCGTAACCGCGGCCGAGATAGAAGGTGCCGAGCTTTTCGTAAACTTCCGGTTTGATGTCCATGCGCCTTTCTAGCGCAGAACAGCACACCTTTGAAATGAAAAAGTAAAACGACTTTGAAAGTCGTTGAACGGTAGAACGAGTTTCAAACTCGTTCTACTTCAAATAGACTCCAGCTTG
>JANMEX010000124.1:0-12754 GCA_031377485.1 Phyllobacteriaceae bacterium | reverse complement strand
CTACCCCATACACCGGGCCGGCAAAACCCATGAACCAAGGTGCCACACCCACCGGAGCGACCAGTAGCGCATAGAGCAGTATCTGCAATTTGGTCGATGCTTCACCTGCAACATTCGGCATCATCGGTATGCCTGCGGCGCCATAATCCTTGGCTTTGAAAAGCGCGAGCGCCCAGAAATGCGGCGGGGTCCACAGAAAGATGATAAGAAACAGAACGACGCTCTCGAGTGTCACGGTTCCGGTCACGCATGCCCAACCAATCATGGGCGGGAACGCACCGGCTGCGCCGCCGATGACAATGTTCTGCGGCGTCGAGCGCTTCAGCCACATTGTGTAGACCACAGCATAGAAAAATATTGTGAAGGCAAGCAGCGAACCCGCCAGCCAGTTCGCATAAAGCCCGAGGGTCATTACCGACAGGAGCGACAGGATCAGTCCGAAAGCGAGCGCCTCGCGGCCAAGTATCTTGCCGGAAGGAATTGGACGCGACTTGGTGCGCGACATGATCGCGTCGATGTCCGCGTCGTACCATTGATTGAGTGCGCCAGACGCCCCTGCACCGACCGCGATAGCGAGGATCGACACAAAGCCCAGAAATGGATTGATCGGACCGGGCGCGACAATCATGCCCACAAAAGCCGTAAAAACGACCAAGGACATGACGCGCGGTTTGAGCAATTGGAAATAGTCACCTGCGTCCGCTTCAGAGAAGCGCACGTCTGCGGTTTGACTGTTTTCCACGATGGCCATTGCCGGTACACTCTTCTGTTGCGCAATTTGCGCCAATTATTATCTAGACAAATTTGAGGGGAGAAAGGGCCGCTCGTGCGCGACCCCTTCTGATTTTTCAGATCATTTGATCTGCGGCAGCTGTTCCCACTGATGGAACGGGGGCGGAGATGGCAACTGCCATTCAAGCGTGGTCGCGCCTTCGCCCCATGGGTTTGCAGCAGCCTGGCGCTTCTTCGAGAACGCTTCCCAAACACCGTAGAGGAATACGAACACCGCAGCACCCGACAGATAGGAACCGTAGGAAGAAATCTGGTTCCAGCCGGCAAATGCATCCGGATAGTCGATGTAGCGGCGCGGCATACCCTGCAACCCGAGGAAATGCTGCGGGAAGAAGACGATGTTGACGCCGATAAAGGTCATCCAGAAATGGATGTTGCCGACCGTCTCATTGTACATATAGCCGGTCATCTTCGGGAACCAGTAATACCACGCGGCAAAGATCGCAAACACGGCGCCCATCGACAGCACATAGTGGAAATGCGCGACGACGAAATAGGTGTCATGCAGCGAGCGGTCGAGACCAGCATTTGCCAGCTGTACGCCCGTCACACCACCAAGCGTGAACAGGAAAATGAACGCCACGGCCCATTTCATCGGAACGCGGAACGAGATCGACCCGCCCCACATTGTCGCAATCCAGGAGAAGATTTTCACGCCAGTCGGCACCGCGATCACCATCGTGGCGAATACGAAGTAACGCTGCGTATCGAGCGACAGACCGACGGTGTACATATGGTGAGCCCAGACCACGAAGCCGACAACGCCAATCGCGACCATAGCGTAGGCCATCCCGAGGTAGCCGAAAATCGGCTTCTTGGAGAAGGTCGAGATGATGTGGCTGACAATGCCGAAGCCCGGCAGGATCAGAATGTACACTTCGGGATGGCCGAAGAACCAGAACAAATGCTGGAACAGAATCGGATCGCCGCCGCCTTCAGGCGCAAAGAAGGCCGTCCCAAAGTTGCGGTCGGTCAACAGCATCGTAATGCCACCAGCCAGAACCGGCAGTGACAAGAGCAGCAGGAATGCCGTGATCAGAACAGACCATGCAAACAACGGCATCTTGTGGATCGTCATGCCGGGTGCGCGCATGTTGAAAATCGTGGTGATGAAGTTGATCGCGCCAAGAATCGACGACGCGCCTGCCAGATGGAGAGACAGAATCGCCAGATCCATGGCCGGACCCGGCTGGCCGCTGGTCGAAAGAGGCGGATAGATTGTCCAGCCGCCACCAGTTCCCATCGCGCCGGTCGGGCCTTCCACAAACATGGAAAGCGCCAGCAGCGTGAAGGCTGGAGGAAGCAGCCAGAACGAAATGTTGTTCATGCGCGGGAAAGCCATATCCGGCGCGCCGATCATGATCGGCACCATCCAGTTGGCAAAACCGCCGATAAGAGCCGGCATCACCATGAAGAAGATCATGATCAAGCCATGCGCGGTGGTGAACACATTGTACATGTGCTTGCCCGCATCGATCGCCGCGTCGCCTTCAACGCCATAGACCATGGCGGCAAGGCCGTGGAAGATCTGAATGCCTGGCTCAGCCAGTTCCCAGCGCATCATCACCGACAGAAAGCCACCGAACACACCCGCGAAAATCGCGAAGATCAAGTACAGCGTGCCAATGTCTTTATGGTTGGTCGAAAACAGCCACCGTTTGATGAACGTTGGCTTCGGGTGGTCATGAGCATCATCATGCGCATGATCGTGGGCTTCTTCGTGAGCGTGATAACCGCTGGCCATGTGCCTCACTCCTCTTGCATGTTTCTGTTGAACGCGGCGATCAATTGCCAGCGACGTTTATGAGTTTTGCGGCATCGATCGATGCCAAGAGCGCCTTGTTTGCGCCCGGAACGTCTGTCTTGGCCTGCGCCATCCAGGTGTCATATTTTGCCTGATCAACCACGCGAATGGCGATCGGCATGAACGCATGATCCTTGCCGCAAATTTCCGAACACTGGCCATAATAAAGACCTTCGCGCTCTGCCTTGAACCAGGTGTCATTCAAACGGCCGGGCATCGCATCAATCTTGACGCCAAAAGCCGGCATGGCGAATGAATGGATCACGTCCGCGCCGGTAACGATCAGACGGACCACAGTGTTGACCGGAACAATCAGTTCATTGTCGACAGTCAAGAGACGCGGATAAACAGCCTTGTCTTCTTTGCCAGCCTTGGCGCGGTCTTCGTCCTTGAGCAGAAGCGAGTCGAACGTCACTGGCGCATCGACCTGATATTCATAGCTCCAATACCATTGGTTGCCCGTCGCCTTGATTGTGAACTTGGGTTCTTCCGGCGGGGAGAACTGGGCCGTGAGAAGCTGGAATGATGGAACAGCGATGAACAGCAAAATGATCACAGGCCCGATCGTCCAGATCACTTCAATCAGTGTGTTGTGGCTGGTGCGTGAGGGCACCGGATTGTTCTTTTCAGAAAACCGCCAGCCGACATAGATCAAGAGCGCCAAAACAAGCAGTGTAATCGGTATAACAAACCACAAGGTATAATTCTCGAACCAGCGGATATTTTCCATGATGCCGGTTGCGCCATCCTGGAGGTCAGTACCCCATGGCTTCGGCTGATCGGCAAATGCCGGGGCCGTCGACAAGAGTGCTATGGCTGAAGCCAAAACAGAAACGGACTTCTTCACGTCTATTCTCCCCAAAAATGGCACATTTGCCATTTCAAACGAATCTTGGCCGCGCATCACGCAGCCGACAATTGATTTATGTCAAACCACAATCTGTGCCTTGCCGCAAGGAATGCCAGAGGCTTGGACATGCGGCAATTTTCCACGTAGGCTCTTTTCGTATTTCTTTTGGCAGATTTGGCTAAACGCAAGCCACACTGATGCCGTTTTTCGCCGACATTGGATTGTCGGCAGGCAAATATGCCTGCTGCCCTTCCCTTTTTCCGGCTGGTGCGGCAATTTCATCGTGGTGATTCGGGACAGGCATCCAATGCATTCAAATCTTGCACGTGTTTTTGCGGCGGCAGTGATGGTTCTGGCCTTTGCGACGTCGGCCTTTGCGCAGGCGCAGCAGACCGGAACGCTCCGTTCCAGCCATGGCGCATGGAATATTCTTTGCGACACGCCTGCCGGTGCCAAGAGTGAGCAATGCGCTCTCGTCCAAAATGTTGTGGCTGAGGACCGGCCCGAAGTCGGGCTTTCCGTTGTTGTTCTCAAGACCGCCGACAACAAGGCAAAAATTTTGCGCGTGCTCGCACCGCTTGGTGTTTTGCTCCCCAACGGCCTCGGGCTGAATGTAGACGGCAAGGATATGGGCCGCGCCTATTTTGTGCGCTGCTTTCAAGACGGGTGCTATGCGGAAGTCATTCTTGAGGATACGCTGATCAAGACACTTCAAACCGGCACCTCGGCAACCTTCATCGTGTTCCAGACACCGGAAGAAGGCATCGGCATTCCTGTTGACCTTAAAGGTTTTGCCGACGGATACGCTGCACTGCCGTGACCCATGCGGCACGAATTGCTTTCAATCCGCAGCCAGTCTGAAAATCACCTGCCGTGAACCGCATAGTCCCGCTTATCCTTGCATTCGCCCTGTTCATGGAACAGATGGATTCGACCGTCATCTCAACGGCCCTGCCCGCGATTGCAGTTGATATCGGTACCAGCCCGATTGCGTTGAAACTGGCGCTCACCGCTTACCTTGTCTCTGTCGCCATCTTTATTCCTTTGAGTGGCTGGATGGCAGACCGGTTTGGTGCAAAGCGTGTCTTCACCATTGCCATTGTCGTCTTCATGGCCGGCTCGCTTGCTTGCGCCGGTGCAGATTCGCTTGCCAGTTTTGTTGGCGCGCGGTTTTTGCAGGGCATGGGCGGCGCGATGATGACGCCGATCTCGCGGCTTATTCTCGTGCGCGGCACGGAAAAATCCATGCTGATCGATGCTCTTGCGTGGCTGACCATTCCGGCACTGGCGGGACCTGTGATCGGCCCGCCGCTCGGTGGCTTCATCACCACCTATTTTTCATGGCACTGGATATTCCTGATCAATATTCCGATCGGTATTGCGGGCATCTTTGCAACATTGCGCTTTTTGCCGGAATTGCCTGCCGAGACAGCCAAGCGGCTTGATTGGGTCGGCTTCCTTTTGGCTGGCGTTGCCGCATCGGGCACGATATTCGGCCTTTCTGTCATCAGCTTGCCCGCGCTGCCGCCAAGCTTCGGCATTACGGCCATCATCGTCGGCGTCTTGTCCGGCATTGCCTATGTCATCCATTCGCGCCGCGTTATCGATCCAATCTTGAAGCTAGCGCTTTTGAAAACCCCGGTTTACCGCGCCACCGTTCTTGGCGGCTCCATATTCCGAATCGGCAACGGCGCCTTGCCCTTTTTGCTACCGCTGATGCTGCAGATCGGCTTTGGACTGGACCCGTTCCGCTCGGGACTCATCACCTTTGTCAGCGCGGCCGGCGCCATCGCGATGAAATTTGCCGTGCAGCGGATTTTTTCCGGCTTTGGTTTCAAGCGGGTCTTGATTGCCAGCGGGCTTGTCACCGCCGTTTTGATCGCCGCCATCGCCGGTATCGGCAAGGATACGCCGGTCTATTTGCTTTACGGCCTGTTGCTGGTCGTAGGCTTTACCCGCTCGCTGTTCTTTACCGGCCTGAACGCCCTCTCCTTCTCGGACATGGAGCCGGAGGATATGGCGCAGGCCACTGCTCTCAATGCCGCCGCGCAGCAGCTCAGCGTGGCAACCGGTGTCGCCATGGCCGGAGCAATTTTGGAAGGCATGGCCGCAGCAAACGGCGGCACCATCACCCAAAACGGCTTCGTCGCTGCGTTTCTTGCCGTTGGTGCCGTGAGTGCGCTCGGCGTGCTGCCATTCCTCAACATGCATGCTTTTGCAGGTTCGGAAGTTTCCGGACATGGCCTGCGAACCGCATCCGTTGACAAGCCATTGCCCTGAAGACCATTGCCCTCAAGGCTTGGCGACCATAAATGAATGGTTCAAATCAAGGATACACACATGACCATCCGGCTTTCCGACCAGTTTGATGTTTCGACCGATGACCTGCGCTCCATGCTCAGCGCCGCGCTTGACCGCGCTGACGATGGCGAATTGTTCATGGAGCACAGCCAGAGCGAAGGTCTTGTGTTCGACAACGGCCGCCTCAAGGGCGCTTCCTACAATGAAGACAAGGGCTTTGGCCTGCGCGCGGTCGCGGGTGAAGCGGTCGGCTATGCGCATTCCGGCGACATGTCGGTTGCGGCGTTGAAGCGTGCGGCAGATGCGGTCCGGGCCGTCCAAAATGGTTATAACGGTACCTATTCAGCCGCACCGCAACGGACAAACGTCAAGCTCTACGGCGAGGAAAACCCGCTGGACGGCCCGAGCTTTGAAACCAAGGTCAAGCTGCTGCAGGAAATTGACGCCTATGTTCGCGGCAAGGACCCGAAGGTTCGGCAAGTCTCCATCTCGCTCGGTGCTTCGCATCAAATTGTCGAGATTTTGCGGGCGGACGGCCATCTCGTCACTGACGTGCGGCCGCTGGTGCGCATTTCGATCTCGGTTGTGGTTGGCGAAGGTGACCGGCAGGAATCCGGCTCCTATGGCGCTGGCGGGCGGCGCGGCTTTGGCGAATTCATCACGGAAGACTCGTGGCGCTTCGGCGCTGACGAGGCCTTGCGGCAGGCGCTTGTCAATCTGGAAGCCGTCGCTGCGCCAGCGGGCACCTTCGATGTGGTGCTTGGCAGTGGCTGGCCGGGCGTGATGCTGCACGAGGCAGTTGGCCACGGGCTTGAGGGCGATTTCAACCGGAAGAAAACCTCGGCCTTCGCCGGTCTCATGGGCCAACAAGTCGCCGCCAAGGGCGTCACCATTGTTGACGACGGCACCATGTCAGAGCGGCGCGGCTCCTTGACGATTGATGATGAAGGCACACCGACCAATTGTACAACGCTGATCGAGGACGGCATCCTCGTCGGCTACATGCAGGACCGCCAGAACGCCCGTTTGATGGGCGTCACCCCCACCGGCAACGGCCGCCGCGAGTCTTATGCCCATGTCCCCATGCCTCGCATGACAAACACTTATATGCTCGCTGGTCAGCATACACCGGAAGAAATCATTTCCTCGGTCAAGAACGGCATCTACGCGGTCTCCTTCGGCGGCGGGCAGGTGGATATCACGTCCGGCAAATTCGTCTTCGGCTGCACTGAAGCCTACATGATCAAAGACGGCAAAGTGGGCGCGCCGATCAAGGGCGCGATGCTGATCGGCAACGGCCCGGAGGCCATGCACCGCGTGTCGATGGTCGGCAATGACCTGAAACTGGACACCGGCATCGGCATGTGCGGCAAGGCAGGCCAAGGCGTACCGGTTGGCGTCGGCCAACCACATCTGCGGATGGATCAGGTAACGGTCGGCGGGACGCAAGCTTGACACTTTGAGGAAGCAAGCAATGTTGGCATGCTTTGACATTGGCGGCTCGTTGATCAAGGCGGCTTTTGCCAGCGCGCCGGGCGAGATTGAAATCGCCGCGAGCGTGCCAACACCGCTTGATGATTTTGGCGCGTTTGCTGGCGCAATTGGCGCACTTATTGGCGGGAGTGCGCACCCTGTGAAGGGCATTGCAATTTCGACGACCGGTGTTGTTGATCCGGCATCCGGGCAGATGACTTGCGCCAACATTCCCTGCATCCACGCCCGCCCACTGGCGACAGACCTGGCACAAGCGCTGGGCTTGCCAGTGTTCATCGCCAATGACGCTGACTGCTTCGCCCTCGCCGAGGCATTGCAAGGCGCCGGGCGCGGCCATCGCAACGTGTTCGGCATTATTCTGGGCACTGGCGTTGGTGGCGGACTGGTTTTTGATGGCAAGATCGTCACCGGCGCTGGCGGCTATGCCGGCGAATGGGGCCATGGTACGGCCTTGCAAACCCGAGCCGGAACACCTGCCATCGATATTCCGCATTTTTCCTGCGGCTGCGGACGTACAGGCTGCGTTGATACCATCGGCGGCGCACGTGGAATGGAGAGACTTTTCAAGACGTTGACCGGAAAAGATGCCACCAGTTTTGACATCATTGGACGCTGGGCAAGCGGCCAAGCAGAAGCCTCTCGGGTGATTGACATCTATCTCGATCTTGTCAGCACCGTACTGGCGCTCGCGCTTAACATCACCGGCGCGACCATTGTGCCGGTCGGCGGAGGGCTGTCCAACTCTGCTGATTTGATCAGTGGACTGGACGCGCGTGTGCGCGGTAAAATGCTCTACAAGTCTACAACGCCGCTGCTGGTTCCTGCACAATTGACTGTAAATCCAGCGTTTATAGGCGCAGCACTGCTCGGATTTCAGGAAATTGACCATGTCTGAAATTCTGCTCGAAGTTTGCATCGACAATGCAGCCGGGCTTCAGGCTGCAGTGGACGGCGGGGCGGACCGGATTGAGCTTTGCTCCGCCCTGGAGCTTGGCGGACTGACGCCAAGCTTTGGCCTTATGAAACTGGCCGCGCGAATTCCCCTGCCTGTCTATGCCATGATCCGCCCCCGCGCCGGTGATTTTGTGTTTGATGCCAATGACTTGGCGATCATGCGCGACGATATTGCCATGGCGCGCGAGGCCGGACTGGCTGGCGTTGTACTCGGAGCGAACCTGGAAAACGGCAAGTTGGATGCCGACCTTCTGTCAACCCTCGTGGATCATTCCTATGGTCTTGGCCTTACGTTGCATCGCGCGTTCGATTGCACCGGTCCAGATTTTGCCCATGCCTTGGAGTCAGCAATCGATCTCGGCTTAGAGCGCGTCCTCACATCCGGCGGCGCGACGGGTGCGATTGCCGGTTTACCTGTGCTGGAGCGGCTGTTTGAACAAGCCAAAGGCCGGATTGCGATCATGCCGGGCGCTGGCATCAACGCCGAAAACATCAGACTGCTGAAAGACCAGCTGCCGCTGCGAGAAGTGCACGGATCCTGCTCGAAGCCTGTACGAATTGCGCCCGGTCCGGCAACGGATTTGGGATTTGCTCAAAATAGCCAGCGCGAAACGAGCAAAGAACTGGTCCGTACTTTGAAAGCGGCGCTCATTTCACTTGGCTGATTTCAGTTTACTCGAGCAATGCAAAAATCAATCACTTCGAGCAGCGCATCCTTGTGCGGGGAAGCGGGCATTGGAGCCAAAGCATCACGGGCAATTTCGCCGAAGTGGCGGGCGCGCTGGATCGTGTCGGCTATCGTGCCGTGGCGGCGCATGAAGCCGAGGGCGGTCTGGAGATTTTCATCGCTTGACGCCCCGCCTTCGATCCCTTCGCGCCAGAAGGCGCGTTCGGCATCGGTGCCGCGGCGGTAGGCGAGGATAACCGGCAGAGTGACTTTGCCTTCGCGGAAATCATCACCGACATTCTTGCCAAGATCGCGGGCGTTGCCGCCATAGTCCAGTGCGTCGTCAACCAACTGGAAGGCAAGGCCAAGATTCATCCCGTAAGAACGCAGCGCACCGCGCTCGCCCTTGGTCGAATTTGCTATGATCGGTCCGACCTCAGCTGCGGCGGAGAACAGCGCTGCGGTCTTGGCTTTGATCACCGCCAGATAATCGTCCTCGGTGGTTTCCAGATTTTTCGCGGCAGAAAGCTGCATCACCTCGCCTTCGGCAATAACCGAAGCGGCAGAAGACAAAACATCCAGCGCATCCAATGACCCGACCTCAACCATCATGCGGAAAGCCTGGCCAAGCAGGAAGTCGCCAACCAGCACCGAAGCCTGATTGCCCCAAATCATGCGGGCAGTGCGCTTGCCACGACGCATGTCGCTTTCGTCGACGACATCATCATGCAGCAGTGTTGCCGTGTGCATGAATTCGACGGAAGTTGCGAGTTTGATGTGGCTGTCACCCTTATAGCCAAGCATTTGTGCTGCAGCCAAAGTGAGCATCGGGCGCAAGCGTTTGCCGCCCGAATTAATGAGATGATTGGCAACTTCGGGGATCATCTCCACTTCCGAACCAGCCTTCGACAGGATCAGCTCATTGACACGAGACATGTCAGCGGCAGTCAAATCGATCAGCGGCTTGATGCCCGCCTGCTTCTTGCCCTCGTCGAGGGATAGAACTACGCCCACGCTTTTGCTCCCGTCATTTCATTTACCTTAGAAAAGGCGGACGGTCTTCTCAAGTGGCGAAATGGCGCGGGTGGGGTGACGATGTGTCAAAAGATGGCATTTTTCGCGATAGTTCCGCGTCCACCTTGCTAATTTGCGCGCCGCTTGCCACATCCGACACATGATCGAACTTGTCCGGACCAATGATGCCGTCATCATCTCGTTTATCTGCTCCCTGTTGAAGGATGCCGGGATCGAGCATTTTGTTGCCGATAACAACATGAGTATTTTTGAAGGATCACTTGGAATTATCCCTCGCCGGATCATGATAGACGGCGAACGCGAGGCGCAGGCACGGCGCCTCGTGAAAGACGCCGGGATAGAGCATGAACTCAAAAACTGAGCCACCAAAGGCTGAACCTCTTGGTGAAAGCGTTGATGCGTTCCATCGCGGGCGCTTTGTGCTTGTGCAACCAAAAGGGGCTGGCCACCGCTCCGGGGTCGATGCAATGATCCTTGCCGCGGCAGTTCCATCAGGATTTGCCGGACGCGTGGCTGACCTTGGCGCAGGCGCGGGCGCGGCGGGCCTTGCCGCCTCAGCGCGATGCGAACGGGTGGAAGTAGCGCTTGTCGAGAATGATCCGATCATGGCTGCGTTTGCGCGAAAGACACTGGAACATGTGTCCAATCAATGGCTTGCCTCCCGAGCCTCAATAATTGAATCAGACGTTACGCTGATCGGAAAGCAACGTGCTCTGGCCGGCCTTGAAGACCACAGCTTTGATTTTGCGATCATGAACCCACCTTTCAACATGGCCAGCGATCGGCAAACTCCGGACGCGATGAAGGCGGGTGCGCATGTGATGCATGAGGGGTTGTTCGCCGCGTGGCTGCGCACGGCATCGGCCATCCTCAAGCCAGGAGGCGGCGTTGCGGTGATCGCGCGGCCGCAGTCCATGGGTGATATTCTGGGTGCGATGGTTGGCCGGTTCGGCGCGGTGAAAATCGTACCGGTGCATCCACGCGATTATGAAGCTGCGATCCGGATTGTTGTCACCGGCATTCGCGGAAGCCGCGCACGAATGTCGATCGAGCCGCCGCTTGTTCTGCATGGTAAAACCGGCAACGCTTTCCTGGGCCGCGCGGTTGCGATTACGAATGGTGAGATCGGGCTGTTTGATCAATTTGATCGCTGAGCGTCGAATAGTTCTTGTGAAGCCGCAATTGCGGACTACATGACCTCAACAGAATAATTTGGATTGATACCTTGAAACGCCTGCTTGCCCGCCTGGTTCCTACCCGTCTCATCCCTGCCCGCTTTCGCACGGATGCTGTCGAAATTCCGGTTATCCGCCTTTCAGGCGCGATCATGGCTGGCGGTTCGCAGTTTCGCCCGGCGTTGAACCTTGCCACGATTTCGCCATTGCTCGACAAGGCGTTCTCAGACAAGGACGCCCCGGCAGTTGCGTTCAGTGTCAATTCTCCCGGCGGTTCGCCGGTGCAGTCACGGCTGATTTACAAACGCATCCGCGATCTGGCGAACGAGAAGAACAAGACTGTGTTCATGTTCCTTGAAGATGTGGCGGCATCCGGCGGCTACATGATTGCCGTCGCTGGCGATGAAATTATCGCCGATCCATCTTCCATCGTCGGTTCGATCGGCGTGATTTCCGCGTCTTTCGGCTTTACGGGTCTCATGGAAAAAGTCGGGGTCGAACGCCGAATTCACACAGCTGGCTCCAATAAATCTGTGCTCGACCCATTCTCGCCAGAGAAAGAAAAGGACATTGAGCATCTGAAGTCCCTCCAGTTGGATATCCATGACGTCTTCATCGCCATGGTCAAAGAGCGGCGCGGGGCGAAGCTGAAAGACAATCCGGATCTGTTCACCGGCTTGTTCTGGGCCGGCGAGAAGGCGAAGGAGTTGGGTCTGGTCGATGATCTGGGCGACATGCGCTCATTCCTGAAAGCGCGGTTTGGCGAAAAGACCAAACTGCGGCTGATCACCCAGCCGAGGGGATTTTTCGGCATGCGCGGTGGCAGCGCCGGCGTTTCGCAGATTGGCGCAGGCGCAGCAGATGCTTTGATGGCTGGCGCTGAAGAGCGGGCTCTCTGGTCGCGATTTGGCTTATAGAAAATTGGCCCTTTTCCGTCGGCCTTTAGCGGCATAGAGTTAGCCAAATTGCCGCCGTTTGGGGGTGGAGGACATGTTGCCACAAATCATATTTTTCGCAATCGTCGGCGCCGCAGCCTGGTATGGCTATAAATCCTTCAAGAAGGAGGCTGAGCGCGTGCATGAAAAAGTGCGTCGGGCCGAGAAGGAAACCCAGACGGGCGCAGTCGGTACTTTGGTGCGTGATGAAAAGACCGGCGAATATGTGGTCATGCAGGATTGAGAATCCTTGCGCCTGCCAAGATCAATCTCGCTCTGCATGTAACCGGACAGCGGCATGACGGTTATCATCTCATCGAAAGTCTGGTGACGTTCGCCAATGTCGGCGACCTGATTTCCATTGAGCCTTCGCCACAAGACAGTCTGACATTTTCAGGCCCGTTCGGCAGTTTTCTGGCAGCGGATTTTGGGACCAATTTGATCATCAAGGCACTCGATGCAATTCGCGCCAACGCGCGTGGAAGGCCCTGCCCGCCGGTCGCCATCCATCTCGAGAAAAACCTGCCTCTGGCATCCGGCATTGGCGGCGGATCAGCGGACGCTGCAGCCGCGCTGACCGGGCTGAATAAATTCTGGGCGCTCGGGTTGAACCAAGCGGAATTGATGCGCATCGGGCTGCCGCTCGGAGCGGATGTACCCATGTGTGTTTGCGGCAAGCCCCTAATAGCACGCGGAATCGGCGAAGAAATTGAGCCGATTGACCTGCCGGAAATGCCCATACTCCTG
>JANMEX010000121.1:0-11617 GCA_031377485.1 Phyllobacteriaceae bacterium | reverse complement strand
ACCAACGGCAGCGCAGGAGTTGGCGGCAACTCTTGAATAGACGGCTTATCTTTAACAACCGGCTTGTCTTGTACCACTGGCTTGTCTTGAGCCACCGGCCTGTCTTGTACCACTGGCTTGTCTTGCAACAACGAACTGTCTGGCGACCTTTGTTCGTCTGGACGGTCGGACGCCATGCGGCGGGCTTCCTGGACGGAGAGTGTGGGTTTGCGAAGAGCCATGTCACACCGCCAGAGCCTGTTCGACAAAGGATGTCAGGCCAAGGACTTCCTCCATGGCCGCCTGATGATTGCGCACTTGCAGGCGCATGGAGGGAATGTCGGCCAGCCGCTCGATGGTCCGGTGCAACATGCCGCGTTGCTTTTGTGCGGCGTAGGCGTCGCGCTCGTGCATGGGATTGTCAAACTGCGGCAGCTCATTCAGCAGCTCACCGGCAATGGATTGCGACTGGGTGAGCTTTCCGACCGGCACGCGCTGCTTGAGAATGGCGGTCGGGATCTCGAGCTTTTCCACCATCATCAACTCGATCACATAGCGATAGGTCGCCAGCGTCTCGTCGATGTCGAGCGGGGTCAGCATGGTCGGGAGCAAAAGAAAATCCGAGCTGGCGATAATCGTGTTGTTGAGTTCGCTCGAACCGCCATGCGTATCGGCCAGCGCGTAATCATAGTCCGCGCCTTCGGCCGCCTCGTAGGCTTTTTCCAAGGCGCCCAGATCATCAGCAACGAACACATCACACGCGTCGTCCCAGGTGCCAAGGCGCAGGGAATTTTCCTTCCAACGTGTCAAAGGCCGGTTTTCGTCGGCCTCAAACAGCGCGACCCGATTGCCTTTTGAGGCGAGCGAAGAGCAAAGACCCATCAGTGCGGTCGTCTTGCCCGCCCCGCCTTTGAATGAGCAGCATGTTACAAGCTTCATCTCAATATATCTTTCTGCCCGTAAAAACAGGCTAAAATTCATAATGTAAAATCGTATAATTGTATGGCCGTGAATATGTACAACTGTTCTTTACTGTCATCGCAAATGATTTGGGAAATTAAAATCTGTTTCATTGCTTCACAGTTGGTGATATTACAGTTTTTAACAATATGTTTTTGGACACCCTCCCTAGAGGGGCATACGTTCGGTCTTACATACTTTTCAATATTAGAGTTTCTTTGATTCCAGTTTCGTTTTTTTAGCACCTGCAATTTTAATTTTGAGCCTGTCCTTCTTGCCCGCCCCTTCGGCACCCAGTGCAGGCCCTCTCATCACACGGGAGCACTTGGATAATGACTTTGGGCAATGAGCCAGACTTGATGCTGTTCAAAATCCCCGGCGAGACAAGCCGCAAGAAGCGCGGGGCGCATGTGGATGCGGGCGGTTACCGCGTCATGAGCGTCAGAATGCGCGAACCTGAATATGAATGTTTCATCGAGCAGGTAGCGGCAGCGGGGCTGACCAACAACAAGGCGCTGCGCATTGCCGCACGGCGCATTGCCGGATTTCTGGAAATTGACGATGAAAGCCGGGCGCTGTTGACCGATGTTTCGGTTGCCATCAACACGGTCTCGCGGGCGCTGACGGCGCTCAACCAGACAGCCACAAAGACCGGCACGGTTGACATGGCTGCGTTTGCGCAAGAGCGGGCAACGTTTGGCCAGCAGTTTGTGCAGCTTGATGAAAAGCTGCGCCACATCCTCAATGTTTCGGCCCGCCGGCAAGATGGCATGGCTATGCTGAAAGTGGCCGCAGCAAATGGCAGCAAGCCATGAAGAACGGTGGACAGCCACAAGCGGTTATCAAGGTTGTGCCGCGCGGCGGAGCGAAAAACCCGGCGCAAATCAAGCGGCAATGGGATTACCTGTCACGCAAGGGCGACGTTGAAATCCAGCGCTCGGACCATCATCAGGCGGTGCCGCTGTTGCCTGAACAACTGGCAGACACTGCCGAAGCCTGGGCAATCCAGACAGGCAACTGGATCGAGGGCCGCGACAATGATGCTCAGGATCTGACCACGCACATAGTGGTCTCATTTCCCCACGGCACAGACGCGAAAAATGCGAAAGATGCAGCGCGTGAATGGGCCAACGACATGTTCGGCGGCGGGCACGCGCATGACCAGTTTGACTATATTTCGATGTTCCACACCGACAAAGACCACCCGCACATGCACTTTGTGGTCAACCGTCGCGGCATGGGCGGCGACTGGTTGAAAATATCCAAGCGCGATCCGGTGATGAACTATGACTACATGCGCGACCGGCTGGTTCAGGCAGCGAACGAACACGGGATTGAGCTGGAGGCCAGCAGCCGCGCCGAGCGTGGTCTGGAAGACAAATCCTTGAGCGTGACGCAGTATCGCAAACAGGTCCGCGAGGCCGTGTTTGTCTATCCCCAGCGCGAGCCGGGAGTTGATGGCGATTATGAGGACTATCGCCAGACCTATGGTGATTTGCCCAGGCATGTTGCGCGGGAGTTTGATGAAAACGGCGATCCGGTTGTTGTTGCCCCCGCTGTCCAAGATGACGTGGCAGGGCCTTCCAACCGCAACGCCCAACCCGACTTTGAGCCCGATAATCAGAACAATGATGACGATCATCAGGACAGCGACAGCGACGGCGAACCGGGCATGGTGTTCGGTGCCAAGCGCCGCCGCGTGAGCGTGCAACGGGCGGACGGGGCTGAGGCCTTGCCGGCCAATGCGCTGCGCAACGAGGCTGATGGCGATCAGGACAATCAGCCGGACAACAATGCTGTGGAGGACGCAAATGCGGCGGGGCCATCAAGGTCCAAGCGGAACCGCGAGGAGCCGAATGTCCGCCACCCGATGACACTGCGCAACGCCGCGGCGAAGCGGGCGCGCACCGGTGACACTCCTGTCGAACCACTTGCTGCACTCGAACTTGCAGCGCCAGACGCGGATGTCGACATGGCAGCGCCTTCAACCAAACGCGCACGCGAGGATATCACGCTGCGCAGCGACACGAGCGCGCAAGAGACCCGCGATGATGCAGCTGCGCTGCATCTGCGCTCGGGCAAGCGCGTCAAGAGATCTGGACCGGATGGTGGCCGGTCTGATGACCACTCACGATAGAATTTCCATCAATATTTATTGAAACCTTGGAAGGATTTTGAAATGAATGAACTTGAACCCAACGGCGTAGCGCCGATGGACAGCAAAACGGTAGAAAATGGCCGCAACGTCAGACACAAGGCAAATGACGGGCCGACCTATGGCCAGAAACTTGCAGCTGACAAGAGTGCCGTGCTGATCCCTGACGGAGTATCAAAGGGCAATAAAGAACCGCTCAAATACATCACGCGCGAAGAATTCAACAATAAGAACTTGGCCATGACAGACCAGCAGCGCATGGACGAACTGGACAAACGCGCCATCCTGATCAAGACGCCGTCCGGCACTTACATGCCGAAGAACCAGATTTACCGCAGCACCTATGCGGGCGATTCCACCGATCCGGTTCAGCGCGACACGGACAAGAAGGCAAACTTCAAGGCGCTGATGGGCGATCTGAAGCTCAGCGACAAGCCGTTTGACGAATTGAACAAGGAGCGCCTTTCGGCTGCTCAAAAGCGGATCGAGACACCGGGCGGCGTGCGCTCGGCGGCGTTCAATCTGAAGCATCCCGAACAGGCCGGGCAATACACGCCGGATGTCTTGATCAAGGGCAAGAACGACAAGTTTGAGGCGATCTGGCCGGGCGACAAGAAGGAGATGAAAGTCCTTGCTGACGCGACAGTAAAATATGGCGCTGAAAATGTCATGCTCAAATCGACCGGCAATGGCTACATACCGGCTGACGTTTACGACAAGCACAAGGGGCCGCTGGCGGCGGAAAAGGCATTTGCCAAATTTGCCGGCACGACGCTGCACCTTGAGCGCAAGGACATGGCGCCTGCCTTGTACAAGGTTGAAGAGGGCCTCTATGTTTCCAAATCCAAATACGCGGAGCTTTTGAAAAGCGACAAGATCGGCGCGAATATGGAGAAGGATTTGTCCAAGGTTGACATCCTCCTCCAGGCGCCGAGCGGCAAAGCCCTGGTGACACCCAAAACTCTCAAGTTCCTCGACAAGGATGGCTATGCGCAAACCTTGAAAAACGAAGGGCTGCCGGAGACCGTCAAAACCCGCATGGATAAAACCAAACCCGATGTGTTGGTGCGCATCAGCGATGATGTCGTTATCAGCGGCGCAAGAGCGCGGGCAGACACGGGAGGAAAATCTCTCGATCAAATCCACGCTTCCAAAAATATCTATATTCAAAACAACAATGTCAAAGGCGAGCCAACGGGCAACTATGCCGATATGGAGGCATTCCTGGAAAAGGGCTCCAAGAGCGTGGCCAACACAAGGCTGGTGAACGCGGGCGTGACACTGGACGCCGCCGCCAAGCGGACGGTGGAAGCCTACAGCCCTGACAACATCGAAAAAACGATGGAAAAAGCTGCCATCTCACGCGGATTGGAAGAGCGCTCACGCACCGCGGCGGGCCGGGGATCGGCTGGCTGATGAGCTTGCATCCGGGGCGCAAAACGCGCCCCGGGGATTTGTTGTGTACTTCAACAAGACAAAACGAATCCGGTTTTGTCAGGAGTTTTCAAAATGGCTAATCGTGCAAATGACGAGACCGAACGGACAGAAACAGGCCGGGTAGTTCTGGAAGACGCACTGGCGAAAGCGAACGGGAAGTCAAAGTTTGCCAATGCTGCGACACCGAAAACGCGCGGACAAAGCAAGCGCGCCAAGCTGGATACAACAAGTCTTGGCGATATGAATGCTGATGAAATCAAGAAATCCCTCCACATACCGGGCATCTACAAAAGTGAATTGTCCACGGAAAACGGCACGGCCACGCGCACAAGAAATTTGCGCGGGTGGAGCAAGCAGGCGGACACCTACGAGAAGAAATACACGTCGAACCTGTCCTGGAACACCGAACATGTGCGCACCAAAAAACTTGCGTCCAATGCGTTCCGCGACAAGGAAGTCAACTACGCATCGGGCGACAAGCTGCGCACGGTCAAGCTGAGCACTGCCTTTGGTAGCTTGTCGTACAAGTATGAGCAAAATGCGGTTGGCACAAAAAACACGGTCGGCAAGAAAATACTGACCTACTCCTATGAACTGGGCGAAAAGAAAAAGGACAGCAACACCCGCACCGAGACAATCAAGAAAGCCGGGTGGAGCACCAACCGCTTTGAAGTTGATGACAAGGGCAACCGGACGCGGACGGGCAAAAGCGGGTGGGGCCATTCGACCTTTACCGACAAGGACGAGAACGGCAACGCAACCACGACCAAAAAGCGCTATTTCGGCCTGTTGCACAAGTCGGTGATGACCGACCCGAAAGGCAACAAGATCGAACTCGCCAGAGACGGTTTGTTGACTTCATCAACGCGCACACCGACCACCAGTGATTCGCCGGGCATTGTGACAAAGAAGGCGGCGGGAATGTCTTCGCTTTACAAGCGGACCGAAGCCATTCCGCCGGTGGGAACCCATAAGCTGGTGGAGACAAAAATGCTGTTCGGCCTCTACAAAAACAAGCGAATGGTTGCGCTTTCACCAGAAGAGGTGAAGCAGCGCGACATTGAAAAAGAGGCGACAAGACCAAAAACATGGACCGGATGGCTTGCCAAGGAAGCAAAGCGCGCTGCAACCAACGCAGGCGAAGCTGTTCAGCGCGGCGCTTGGGCAATGGCCAAGGCAGCATATGACAACCCATGGAAAACGGCGGCGGCGGCCGTCGGAATCGCGGCCTATGCGACCACTCCGTTCCTTCGCGCTGCCACTGCAGTGGTAGCAAACCCGGCGGCCAGAAACGCCGCTGTGTTAACGGCCAGAAACGGCGTGGACATCATGATTGCGTCCGCCGTCTTGCAACAGGCGTATCAGGGATATCAGAACTATTGGCGTCCAGCCGCGGCAAACGTAGCCAGGCTGAACATTACACCACTGGACCGTTCGCCGCCTCGCCCGTTGCCAACCGGCATGTCGCCAAATGGTGCCGTACCTGGTCTGCCGGCACGCGATGGCGCAAAGAAGGTTCCGACAACCTATGAAGCGGTCTCCAAATGGATTGGCGACGCGTACAATTCTTGGGCAGGTGTAAAAGAAGCTCCCGCTGCTGCGGCTTCGATAAGGGGAGCCCAGTCGAAGCAAAGCGACACGCTTTCAGAAAGGAATGTGCGGACAATCAACGCGCAAAGTCAGCTCGGAGCGGGAAGCACTGCGCCCAGCGAAGTCAGCTACAGGAGCATGCCATCCCGCGTGAGCAGTCAGCGCAGTTCGGCATCCACCGTAAACAGTTTCAAGTCGGCGGGGACTAATCTGTCTCGCGTCAGCGCGGCGTCCGCTTTGTCTAACGACAGTTTCAAAACGACAGGAACGGCCAAGAGCGTTGCTTCGGCAAGTGTCGCTGAACAAGGTGCGCCAGCGCAAAGCTCCAGAGCTCCCGGCCAAGCCGGGCTGGCGGCTATGGCCCGCGCTGAGGCCCACGCTACGGCGATGTTGCAGGGCGCAAGTGGCAGCACGCCGGCCAAACAGCCGATTGGCATGCCCGTGCAAAAAAACACATCCCTGGCACAGCGCAGCGGAGCGAATGCAATCGGCCTGTAAACGCTGAAACGCAGCGGAGCGAAAGAACAACATCATGCATAAAAACAACCACTGGGTCACGCTGGCATTTGCCATCCTGTTTTCGCTGCCGCTCGGGCTGATCGGGGCGAGCATGGTGGCGACGTTTCAGGGTGGGTTCAGCTGGTCGAAGGTGGAAGCGTTCGACATGCTGGCGTTCTGGCGTGAGACGCCATTTGTGCGCGGGATTGCCGGTGATGTGTTTCTGACCGGGCTGAAGGTGATGGCGGGCGTGAGTGCAGCAACGGTGGCAATCGTGTTTGCAATCGTGATGCACAAGAAGATCGAGCATCACGGCACCGCGCAATGGGCGGATTTTCGCGCAATGGCGGCACATGGCTATATCCGCAAATACCGCAAGATCACCGGGCCGATTTTCGGCAAGACGAGCGGGCCGCGCGGGTTTGGCAGCTACCTGACCAATGGCGATCAGCCGCACAGCCTTGTCGTGGCGCCGACGCGCGCGGGCAAGGGCGTGGGCGTGGTTATCCCGACGCTCTTGACGTTTGACGGCTCCATCGTGGCGCTGGATGTGAAGGGCGAACTGTTTGAAATGACCTCGCGGGCAAGGGTGGCGCGGGGCGACCGGGTGTATAAATTCTCGCCGCTCGACCGGGCCGGAAAGACGCATTGCTACAACCCGGTGCTGGACATCGTGGCAGCGCCGGTGGAGCGCAGGTTTCTAGAAACGCGGCGTTTGGCGGCCAACCTGATCGTTGCCAAGGGCAAGGGTTCGGAAGGGTTTATTGACGGCGCGCGCGATCTGTTTGTGGCGGGCGTTCTTGCCTGCATCGAGCGGGGGATGCCAACGATTGGCGCGGTGTATGACCTGTTTGCGCTGCCGGGGGAAAAATACAAGCTGTTTGCCCAGCTGGCCGAAGAGAGCCAGATACCCGAGGTCAAGCGCATCTTCGACAATATGGCGAGCAATGACACGAAGATCATCACCTCCTATACGTCCGTCCTGGGTGATGGCGGCCTCAACCTCTGGGCCGATCAGCTGATCAAGACGGCAACGGCGACGACGGACTTTTCTATCTATGATCTGCGGCGTGATCCGACGTCGATCTTTATCGTTGTCAGCCCGAACGATCTGGAAGTGATTGCGCCGCTGGTGCGGCTGTTTTTCCAGCAGCTGGTGTCGGTGCTCCAGCGCGACATGCCGAAGAAGGACGAGACATTTGAGGTGCTGTTTCTTCTTGATGAATTCAAGCATCTGGGGAAACTCGAAGCGATTGAAACCGCGATCACGACGATTGCCGGCTACAAGGGCCGGTTCATGTTCATCATCCAGAGCCTTGCCGCGCTGACGGCAAGCTATGAGCAGCACGGCAAGGAAAACTTTCTGGGCAACACCGGCGTGCAGGTTTTCATGGCGACCGCGGACGATGAGACGCCGCAGTATATTTCCAAGGCGATAGGCGACTACACCTATCTGTCGAAATCCAAATCATGGGGCGTGCGGGAAATGTTGAACACCAATGTTCAGCAATCCTATCAGGGCGCGGCGCTGATACGGCCAGAGCAAATCCGAATGCTCGATGATGACACGCAGATCGTGCTGATCAAGGGCCACCCGCCGCTTAAAATGCCGAAGGTGAAATTCTACGCTGACCGTGTGCTCAAACGCATTTTCGAGAGCCAGAAAGGCCCGCTGCCCGAACCTGTGATGCGGGGAGCGGAAGCGGCGCAAATTGTGCTGCCGATACAAGGCGCAGGCACGCAATCTGCACCGGCAGCTTCTGCGCCGGATTATTCGGCGGGTGATTTTGAGGTGCAATCAACCAATGCAGGCGACGAGATCATTGCGCGGATCATGAAAGAGAAGAGCGCGAAGCTGGAGGAAGCCGATGCAGCCGCAGACGCGATTGCCGAGCGGGAACAGACGCACGCCCGCAAGCAGGGCCAGATCCGCCAGGCGAAGACCGAGGCGCGGGAAGCATTGGCCAAGGCAAGCGCACAGGCCGATGCCTCCATCAGCGCGCAGGAAAGGCTGCTCGCCAAGATCATCGCCCTGCAAACCAAGACGGCGACCCATGAGCGCAGCGATGGCGGCAAGGGCGTGGGCATTTGATGATGGGCAGCTTTGAAGCACAACAGGACAAGGTGTTGCTGGAATTTTCAAACCGGTTGAAGACGGCGCTTGACGAGCAGGCGATGGCCCAGCCCCACCAGCAGACGGGCAGAAAGACATCGCATTTGCAAAAGGCGGTGATTGCCAGCGCCAATGATTATGTGGCGCATGGGCTTCACAAACGCGAAGTGTTGACGCCGGAAGGCTTCCGGTCGGGTGCGAAAGCACTTGGCGATGCGCTGGATACCCATATCGGCGCGGGTGCGGATGTGATCGCTGAGCGACGCAAGGTCATCGAGATTGCGCAAGGCGCGACGCGGCCGGGCGGGGAGAGATTGCACTGGCTGTTGCCGCGTGATTATGGCGCCATTGCAAACAAGATAAACGAGGGCATGGCCACCAGCTTTGAAGGGAAAAAAGGCGTTCTTGGCGAAGATGGCGTTTACAGTTTCCCTTATCAGATGAAGCAAAAGTTCGCCGGAGAGACGGCGCAAAGACTGGTGCGGGTGATGGATTCATTTCATGACCAAGCCCTTTTGATGGCACGCGGCGGCGAGCGCGAAAGCATTGCTCCGGCAACGCTGTCACCGCGCGAAACATTTGCCATGCGCCATGTCGAGCGCCCGGAACAGGCGCAACCGGTCACGCCACTTTCGGGAAGGGCGCAACGCCGCCAAGAGGCTGCGAACGCACTGGCACGCGAGGAAAAACAGAGGGCAGATTTAATGGCGAAGGAAACTGGCGTTTATCCGGAAAGCTCTGACGACAGCGGCGCACCGCGTGTTGTGTATGTGCTGCCCAATGCACACATGGCAACCTTGCCGCATAAGCCGCGCGCGTTCAAACTTTTCCCCGACCTGAAAGTTTCATCGTCTGAAGAAACAGATGGCAACACGATTTTCGATACGCTCGACACCGCCTCCTCAGGCAAGCGCAAGCGCGAGGACAGCGCCAGCTTGAGCCCGAAACTCGATGAGCGCGGGCGCGAACGCGAGGGCAGGCAGACGATTTAGACGACAATTCATATCAATAAAAAGCACCGCATTTTGACGGCCCATATTTCAAAAGTAGTTTTAAGGAAATTTCATCATGCCCTACGCGCGTCAACAGGAAGAGTGCGAAGCCAGATTTGAAAACATCGCCAAAGAAGCGAGCCTTCGCCGCAGCGACGCCGATGATTGGCGCAATGATGGGGGCGATGGCGCACGGCAATTGGCGGCAACGAATTCGACAATCCGGGCACAGGTTTACGCCATGGAATATGCGGCGCTTGAGGTGCACAAGCGCGATCCGGCAACGCGCAAAAGCCTGACACCGGGCGCTGAAAAGGCTTTTCAGGAGCTGGGTTTCAAGCTCGATGAGCATATTCAAACCGGCCCAGAACATGTGGAAAAGCGGCGCGCCGCGTTGCTGCAGGCGCTTGACCATCCGGCGGGCGGAATGCCGGGCAACGCCGCACATTTGAACCAGTTGAACTATAGTGCGATGGCCAACACATTGAACACGCAAGCGGCAAGCCGCAGGCCTGCGCTGCCGATGGAGGATTGGCAGGCGGCAGATCTGGCAAAAGCCGTCGGGCATGTTCACCAGATGATCGGGCGGGAGGACGGGCGGGTCCACGATGTTTTCGTCTCGCAGCAACGCGCCATATTTCGTGGCATCACGAACAATCGTGAAGAGCGTGCAGAGGAAATCGAAGCGCTGAACGAGCGCATCCAGGATGATGCCCCGGGCGAAATACTCCAGCACCTGCCGCAGGTCGCGGCCGCGCGGGGCGAAATGCGTGAGCGTGAATTTGATCAGGCATTGCGGCACGAGGAAATGCAAGTGAACCAGAATGACGCGGATCATGATGACGCGATGAGCATGGATTCACATGTTTCAGAAAGCTCGATTGAACCACAATTGCATGAACGGATGCGGACACGCGACGGGCGCGGGCTTTAGAGCGAAACATTTTTCAAATTATTGATTTAATTATATTTTTTGAGGTTTATCATGTCAAACGACAATGACGATACTGCAGACCGGTTTTTTCTGACCATCAAAAACGAGCGGCTGGAGCGAGCCAAACTGGACAAGGGGCTAAAACACGAACATCTGCCTGACACCGGCATTCAGGCTGGCATTGTGCAGTTCAAGCGTGAATGGAACAACGCCCGAACGCGCATGCTGGTAGAGGCAAACAGCTATCTGGCGAACAACATCAACGCGCATGGGCGCGATTATGACAAGTTTGCCGATCCGGAGCTTTTGCAGAAAACCAAGGCTGTGGAAACCCAATTGCGGGAGAAGATTGGCGTCGCGCCTGACAATGCTGCCGCGCGTCTTGCCGCTTTGAATGTCGTCGCGCGCGAGGGTTTGAAGCAGGAACCGAAAAATCCAGTTGATGCGAAGGCCCATTTCGATGTGATCGCAACTGACTTGAACAAAGCGGTGCGGGGTGGCAACGCCAACGCGTCTGAAGGACCATTCGATGCGGGCGCGGCACGAAATTTTGTGCGGGCGGTTGGCAGGTTTCAAGCAACATTGCTTAATGAAGTCGGGACTTCGCCCAAGGCAAACAGTGCCACATGGCTCGATGATTTTGATACGGTTAAAGATCCGCGATACGGGATGAGAAATACCAGCTCACAGGATCGCGACCGGCGCGACCAAGGCGCGGCAGCAAAGCCGCTTTTCCGGCCCGGACGCCCGGCCGAGCAGGTTGAGCGTTTTCCCGAAGGCATGACCTTTGGTGAACTGCGACAGGAACTGGACCGGGTGCGCGGCATGATCAAGAACGGCGTGCCGGGGCGCGGTGCCGAAGGGGCGGATGCGTATTATCTCGACTTGCCGGATGAGCCGTCGCCGCGCGGGCGCGAAGTTGATTTTGGTGAAGGCGCCGACGCGTCCGCATCCCACCG